>JANYAA010000279.1 GCA_025355255.1 Chloroflexota bacterium
TCGGCGTGCGCCACGTCCGCGCCCACCCGCGCCGCCCGCAGGCCAACGGGAAGGCCGAGCGGCTCATCGGGACGCTCCAGCGCGAGTGGGCGCACGCGCGCCTGCTCCGGTCGAACGCGGAGCGGCTCGCCTCGCTGCCGGGGTGGGTCGACGCCCACAATCGCCGTCGTCCCCACGCCGGGCTCGGCGGCAGGACCCCGATGTCGGTCCTCGTCAACAAGGTCGATGGGAACGACAGCTAGCCGGCGCGCTGGGCTTCGCGGCCGGGCTGGCCTTCGCCGGCACAGCCCTCGCAGAGCCCAACCACGGACAGGTGCGAGAGGTCCACCCGAAACCCGCGCCGCTGGGCCAGGACCGCCACGAGCGCCGCGGCCTCGTCAGCGTGGACGTCCCAGGTTCCGAGACAGCCGCTGCACCAGATGTGCCCGTGATCTGCGGCCGGCAGCACGTGGAACTCCTCGCGACCGTCAAGTCCGTGCGCGTGGCGCACGATGCCCAGCTCCTCCAGCACGTCGAGCGTGCGGTACACCGTCGAGGGGATCGTGGCCGGATCCATGGCCCGGCATCGCTCCACCAGTTCGGCGCCCGTCACGTGACCGCGGGTTGCCGCCAGCACGGCGAGCAGGGTCCGCCGCTGCGGCGTCCAGCGCAGGCCCCTCGCACGGAGCCGGCCGGGCACCTCATCCCATGGATCAGCCGCAGTCGGCGGCGTTTCCCGCATCAGGCGCCCAGGAGCTTCTGGAGGTCTGGCAGCTTGCCCTCCGCCCCGAGCAGGAACGCCGTTCCGATGACGATGCTGAACGCCCCGGCCAGCACGCCGATGCCGATGTAGACCGGGCGCCGGAACTGCCCGGCAACAAACCCGGTGGCAGTCACGACGACGATAATGCTGTTGGACGCGATGAGGCCCACGACGAAGGCAAGGAGCATCGGGATCCCGAGGCCGGCCCCCGCTGCGCCGCCCACGGCCGCAATCAGCAGGGCCTGCGATCCGGTCTCGGCGCCGATGCCGTGGATCATGCCCACGCCAAAGGCGGTGCGGAAGCCGTAGGAGCTCATCTCGAGCGGCGCCACGTGCTCGTGGCCGTGGAGCTTGGCCTGCAGGCGGCGCCAAGCAAACCGCGCGCCGTCAAACACCAGCATCCAGCGGCTGCGCAGGCGGAACTCGGCCTCCCCGCGCAGGTATTGGACCAGCGAGACGAAGACCCAGATGCCCAGCACCAGCAGCGTGATGCCCACGACGCGACCCATAATCGGGTCCACCCAGTCCGGCAGCAGAGCGCCAAAGGCCAGCGCCAAAAGGCCCAACACGAACACCACCGACGCGTGGCCCAGGGCGTACAGCGTCCCGAGCGCAATGGCATGGCGCTGCTCTGCGACAAACCGCGGCCGGCTCACGGGAAGCGACGCGAGCGATGCGACCGGGAGCTCCGGGTCATCGTCAGCGTGGTGCTCGTGCAGCTCCGGCTCACCGCCGTGCGTATGGTCGTGATGATGCGGGTGGACGCGGTGCTCCGCCTCGTGGACCTCCGTGCCGGCATCGGCAGCGGCAGTCGTTGAGGTGATGTCCGAGATCGCCGCCAGATGATCCCAGTCGAAACCGTGACGGAACCCGAGAAAGAGGCCGGTGGCCAGGACGCCGAGGCCACCAAGGGAAATGTCGGCGATCGGTCCTGCGAGGAGGGGCGTAAAGGGAAGTGACAAGCGGGCCTCCCGGACCTGCCGCGGGCCGCACGGGACCGAGGCAGTTGTTGCAACTTTTTGCAATAGCATTGCCCGACAACAGCCGGACGTCAACTGCTTCGCTCGGCGGGCCTTGCCGGATTGCCGTATCAGCGCGACGTAGAATCGGGGACATGGCAGGCACGGGGCGCGCGACGCCGGACAGCATCCTGGCCGCGGCCGAGCTTTGGGCCGCAATCTCTGTCTTGAGGAGATCAAGAAGCTGGACCATCCTGCGGCCGTGATCATGGTCAAGCTCTACAACGACCGCCGCTACGTGCTGGAGGCCATCCGCCGCGGCGCCGCCGGATACGTGCTCAAGGAGGCGCCCGCCGTCGAAATCATCGGGACCATCAAGGCGGTGCGCGAGGGGCACCTCGCCGTGGACCCGGCGCTCCTGCGCGAGGCGATGAGAGCGGCCGAGGCTGCACCCATTGCCACAGAGGCCGCAAGGGCCAAGGCCGAGTCCTTTTCGCTGACGCCGCGCGAGCTCGACGTGCTCCGCCCGCTGGCGGAGGGCCTGACGAACAAGGAGATCGGCGGCCGGCTGACGATTGCCGAGGACACCGTCAAGAAGCACGTGCAGAGCATCATCTGGAAGCTCCGGGCGGCGGACCGGACCGAGACTGCGATCGTCGCGTACCGGGCCGGGCTCCTGGAGCCGCAGGCCGGCTAGCCTCGCGTGCCGCGCAGTCTAGGAAGCGTGGGGCAGCGGCCAGATCGGCGCAAGCGCAGTCGCCAGCGCCGCAAGCACGGGCCACGTGAAGTCCAGCTGCGTCGAACAGGCGGCCAAGACCTCGTCGCCCTTTGGCACAGAGAACGTCAGCACGAGCTCCGGACCGTCCACGACGGTGGGGCACGTGCCGGTGAACTTGTGTGTCCGCAGCAGGGTGAAGTCCGTGGCGGCGATGGCCGCCTGCAGGGCCACCAAGTTGATGGGGTTGACAGTGCCCAGCTGGTTGGGCGGCTTGGCGGCGATGTGAACGAGGCCGCCCTGCTCGATGGTCACCGTCTGCTCGCAGATTGCGGCCTGGCACTCCCCGCCGCGCAAGACGATCGTGACGAGGGCACCGGTCGCGGCCGAGGGTCCTGCGGTCGCGGACGGGCTTGGCGCCGGCGAGGTGGCGAGGCTGCCCGAGGGCGCGGGCGTCGCTGAGGCACCACAGGCGGCGAGCGCCACCAGCAGCACGGCGATGACGGCGCGATGGGGATTCAGCATGCGCCCACGACGACGGTTGCGCGGATCGAGTTCCGGAATCGCCAGATGCGTCTCCAATCGTCATGTCGTGCGCCGTCGCTGGAGTGCGGTCAGGTTCAATTGCGGCCCGTTGACTACCCGCCGACGACCCGCCATGATGCGCGAACCCGTAGCGGCTCATGTCCGCCGATCGGAAGCAGGAGAGTCAAATGTCCCGGCTGCGTCCCCGCGGTGTTCTTGTTTCGATCGCCGCGGTTGCCGTCGTGGCGTCCGGCGTCTGGGCGTATGGTCGCGGCCCCGCCGAGGCTCCTTCAGCACCCGCGTCTGCCCTGCACCGGCCGGCCGTGAAGCCCAACGACCATCACGACACATCCCCGCGCCTCACAGATCTGCCCCCGGCTGTCGGCAGCGTCGCACGCACGGAGAACGAGGAAGGGCAGTTGCCCCGGCCGAGGACTGCTGCGGGTGCCGTGGACACCGTGATCCAGGCGGCCCCGGCCGCGCCCAACATCCCGAGCACCACGGCGAACTTCAACGGTATCGGGAACGGCTTCAGCGGGCCCGCTGGCGTGTTTACCGTCAACGCGGCCCCGCCAGACACGAACGGCGACGTCGGGCCCAACAACTACGTGCAGGTTGTGAACTCCAGCCTCGCAATCTGGAACAAGGCCGGCGTCGTGATCTATGGGCCGGTCCCGATCAATACGCTGTGGAGCGGCTTTGGCGGCGGCTGCCAGACCAACAACGACGGCGACCCCACGGTTAAGTACGACCGGATCGCGAACCGCTGGATCTTCACCCAGTTCTCGGTGACTACCACCCCCTACCTCGAGTGCGTCGCCATATCCGCCACGGCCGACCCGACCGGCAGCTACAACCGCTATGCCTTCTCGTATGGATCGACGAACTTCCCGGACTACCCGAAGCTCGGCGTCTGGCCTGACGCCTACTACGTGACCTTCAACAACTTTGCCAACGGGAGCACCTTTGCCGGCGCGGAGGCGTGCGCCTATGACCGAGCATCCATGCTCGCTGGCGCCGCCGCGACGCAGCAGTGCTTCATGACCAGCACCACGTACGGCGGCCTCCTTCCCTCGGATCTCGACGGGTCGCGGTTGCCTCCGGCCGGATCGCCGAACTACGTCGTCGCCCTCGGCGCAACCACCGCGCAGCTTGCCACCTGGCGGTTCCACGTTGACTGGACGACTCCGGCGAACTCAACCTTTACCGGGCCGACGGCACTCACCGTCGCCGGGTACGCCGAGGCCTGCGGCGGTGGCACCTGCATCC
>JANYAA010000283.1 GCA_025355255.1 Chloroflexota bacterium
CGCGGCGCAGCATCGCGGACGTGGGACCAGCTCTCCGTGGACGGCGACACCAGCACCAACGACACGGTCTTCCTGCTGGCCTCCGGCAAGGCCGGCGCCGCCGCTGCGGAATCGAGCGCGGAGACCCGTGTCGCGCTGGCCCAGGCCGTGGAGGCAGTCGCCCGCGACCTCGCCCGCCAGCAGGCGCGCGACGGCGAGGGCGCCACGTCGCTCCTCACCTGCCAAGTCACGGGCGCCGCCGACGACGCCGATGCCCGCGCCGTGGCCCGCGCTGTCATCGTGAGCCCGCTGGTGAAGGCCGCTGTCCACGGGCGCGACCCAAACTGGGGCCGCATTGCGGGCGCGGCCGGCAACGCACTCCTCGCCGAGCGTGCGGTGCTGGAGGCCGCCGGCATGAGCGCCGCCGAGGCCGCCGAGCGCGGGAGCACACCCGCCCGCGTAGACCCCGCAACCATGCGCATCGCCATCGCGGGCCACCTCGCGTACGACGGGCGCGCGGGCGGACCCACGGGCATCGACAAGGCCGCCGCACGGGTGGCAATGGACAGCGAAGAAGTCCTGGTCCGCGTGGATCTGGGGCTGGGCGACGGCACGGGCGAAGCGTTCGGCTGCCCGCTCACCGAGGCCTACGTCAGAGAGAACTCGGAGTACACCTCGTGAGCGAGATCGCGGTCGTCAAGCTGGGCGGCACCACCCTCGCCGAACAGCGCCAGGTGCTGGCCGAGGTGGCCGCGGTTGCCCGCAAGCGGCCCGTGGTGCTGGTCCACGGCGGCGGCAAACGCATGTCGGAGTGGCTAGAGCGCCTCGGCATCGAGTCCCGGTTTGAGAATGGCCTGCGCGTCACCGACCCTGCGGCGCTCGAGGTGGCGGCGGCCGTCCTGCGCGGCGTCGTGAACAGCGAGCTTGTGGCCGCGCTGCGTGACGTCGGCTGTGACGCAGTGGGGCTCTCCGGCGTGGACGGCGGCCTGCTGATCGGCCGGCGCCTGCCCGATGTGGGCTTGGTGGCCACCGTCACCGGTGTGCGGCGCGACCTGCTGGACTCGCTCCTGGTGGGCGGCCAAGTGCCCGTGGTGGCACCGCTGGCGCGCGACGAGGACGGCGTGGTCTGCAACGTCAACGCTGACGACGCTGCGGCTGGTCTCGCCGCGGGCCTTGGCGCACGGCAGCTGGTGCTGATGACCGATGTGGACGGCGTCCACGACGCGTCAGGCCAGAAGCTCGACTCCATCACTGTGGCCCAGGCCGAGGCGATGATCGCCGATGGGACGATCCGCGGCGGTATGGTGCCAAAGGTGAAGGCCGCGCTCTCGGCGTTGGCCTGGGAAGGGTCCGAGGCGATCATTGCGGACGGCTCCGCGCCCGACGCCCTCGTCCGAGCGCTGAGCGACCCGAGCTTCGGGACGCGCGTGTCGGCCGGCGCCGCGGGCCGCGCCACGGCGGCACGAGGATGACGGTGATGCTGGTCAAGCGCGACCGCCACGAAGCCATCCGCCGCCTCGTCGGTGCCCGCACCATCGCGAGCCAAGGCGAACTTGTCGCGGAGCTGAGCGCCCTGGGCTTCGAGGTCACGCAGGCCACCGTGTCGCGGGACATCGCCGAGATGGGCCTCGCCAAGGTCATGCGGGGCGACCACTCCATTTACGTCCTTCCGGAGGAGATCGGCGGCGTGCGCCGCGCCCCTTCCGATGAGCGCCTGCGCCGCATCCTCGCCGACATTCCAGTCGTGGTGGGTCGCAGCGCGCTCATCCTCGTCCTCACCGGCCAACCCGGCACAGCCAACGTCATCGCCCAGGCCATCGACGAGTCCACGCTCACAGACCAGGTGGGCACGCTCGCCGGCGACAACACGCTCATCGTGCTCTTCCCGGACGAGCCCGCCCTGCTGCGCTGGCTCGACCGCTTCACGCAGATCCAGACGTCGGCTGAGCCGACCCGCACGGAGGCGCCGTCCTGATGAACAAGGTGGTCCTCGCCTACTCCGGCGGGCTCGACACGTCGGTTGCGGTGGCCTGGCTCAAGGAGCAGTACAAGGCCGAGGTGGTCACCCTCACCGTTGACCTGGGTGGCGGCTCCCTGCGCGAGGGCGTGGAGCGCCGGGCGCTGTCCGCAGGCGCCGCCAAGGCGTACGTCGTGGATGCCCGCGAGACGTTTGTGAGCAAGTACGTCTGGCGTGCGCTGCAGGCCAACGCCATGTACCAGGGCGCGTACCCGCTGGCCACCGCACTCGCCCGGCCGCTGCTCGCTCAACTTCTCGTGGAGCTTGCGCAGAAAGAGGGCGCGGACGCGGTTGCCCATGGCTGCACCGGCAAGGGCAACGACCAGGTCCGCTTTGACGTGGCCGTCCACGCCCTGGACCCGGGGCTGAAGGTGGTCGCCCCGATGCGCGTGGGGATGGGCCTGACCCGCGAGCAGTCGATCGACTACGCGACCGCCCGCGGCATTGAGATCCCTGTGACCAAGGCGTCGCCCTACTCCATCGACGTCAACCTATGGGGCCGCTCCTGCGAGACGGGGGTTCTTGAGGATCCGTGGGTGACGCCGCCCGATGACGCCTATGCGTGGACCGTGAGCGCGGCCGATGCACCAGACGCGCAAGACATCGTCATCGGCTTTGAGGGCGGCATCCCGGTGTCGCTTGACGGCGAGATGCTCAGCGGCGTGGCACTGGTGGAGCGGCTCCACGATCTGGGCGCCCAGCATGGCGTGGGCCGCGTGGACCACATCGAGGACCGTCTCGTGGGCATCAAGAGCCGCGAGATCTACGAGGCGCCGGCGGCCACCATCCTGCACGCCGCGCACCGCGCGCTCGAAGGCCTGGTCCTGAGCAAAGAACAGCTGCGGTTCAACCGCATGGTTGCGGATGAGCTCGCCCAGATCATCTACGACGGGCTTTGGTTCAGCGCCCTGTCACGGGACCTGCGGACGTACACGCTCAGCTCGCAGCGCGTGGTCTCGGGCGAGGTGCGGATGCGGCTTGACCATGGCCGGGCGTCTGTCGTCGGCAGACGCTCACCGCTCTCGCTGTACGACAAGAGCCTGGCGACGTACGACGAAGGCGACGCGTTCGACCACGCCGCAGCGGTGGGCTTCATCGAGATCTTCGGGCTGCCCCTTCGCGTAGAGGCTGCACGCCACGGCGCGGTGGGCAAGCACCACGGCGCGGCCTGGACGTGGACCGATCCGCTCTTGGACGGGCTGCCCACCACCATCTCGAGCTGACCGGCGCGGCGGCGGCACGCATCCGGCGCCCCGCACTCGCCATCGGGGCCGTTCATGCCGTACGGTTGCGTCCCGTGAGCCCCACACGCCGCCAGTCTGCCCAGACCGGCACCGTCCAGACTGAACCCGCACCGGCGCCGCAGCCTGCGCTGGCGGGTGATGCCGCGCGCCTTGCGCAGTTGGCGGTGCTCCACGAGATTGCCCAGCTCATCACCGAGGCCCGCGATTGGGACGAGCTGATGCGAACGGTGGTGGATCGCACGACCGCCGTCATGAGCGTGCGGGTCACCTCGCTGTATCTGCTGGACCGCGACGGCGACCGCCTCACGCTCGCCGCCACTAACGGGCTTGACGTGGAGCAGGTGGGTCACATCCACCTCGCGGTGGGCGAAGGCCTCACCGGAATCGCCGCCCAGACGCGCCAGATCGTGGCGTCCCGCGATGTCACCGCCGATCCCCGCTTCCACCACCTGCCGCAGCTGGACCTCCAGGGCGTGCATGCGATGCTGTCGGTGCCGCTCGTCTGGCATGACCGCCTCGTCGGCGTGCTGAACGTTCAGGACGGTCCGGTCCGCGACTTCGCCCCCTCGGAGGTGGAGCTGCTGGCAACGATCGCCGCGCTGCTGGGCGGCATCGTGGAGAAGGGCCGCATGCAGGTGGAGGCCGAGGCACAGCTGGACCGGCTTTCACATCTCGACGCGGCACGGGCCGAGCTGCTGGCGGTGGTCACCCACGAGCTGCGGACACCGCTCGCGGTGGTTCGCGCCTACGTTGACTTGCTTGCCGATGCGGCGGCGGGCAGTGCCAGCCCCGACGAGCGCGCGCAGGTGGGCGGTTGGAGGGACGCGGCCACGGACCAGGTCACGAGGCTGGACCGGCTGGTGGACAGCATCCTTGCAAGCGTGCGCGGCGAGGGACTCACCGGGCTGCGGCGCGAGCCGTTTGACGTGGTCGCCTCAATCGGCACCACGGTTGGCACACTGGCGCTGCTGCTTCGCACCCGGGCAGTGCGCTGGAACCCGCCCCAG
>JANYAA010000301.1 GCA_025355255.1 Chloroflexota bacterium
GCTTCACCAACCCCTGGTACCTGCCTGCCATGCGCCATGCTCAGAGCTTGGAAGTCGAAGGTGTCTCCCTTCGGGTCATCTCCGCGCCGTTCTACACCGCCCTGATCGAAGTTGCCCAGACGCTCCGCGAGCTTCTGGAACGCCGCCCGGATGAGGCCATCGGTGCCGCTGCTGTCCATGCCCAGCGCACCGACAGAGACCGTCTTGGACCCGCCGTCAGCATGGATCTCAAATGTCGTACTGGGGGCGTCCGCAATGTTGGTCGCCGGATAGGCGGGTCCGGCGCGACCCAGCGCGCCATCACCAAGCGCGAACTTGAGCAGCCCCTGGACTTGCGCCTCATTCAGCACCGCCGTGCGAAGCTGCGGATTCAGGCGGATGCCGTCAGGCATCGTGACACCTGCGTCGGCGGACCGCACAAAGACAACACGGCCGTCGCCGTACAGCGTGAACTGGGGCACGTGGTTGGCCATGAACTCAATGGGGACAAAGCCGCCGCCCACTTCGTAGCGCAGCACGATCTCGGTGGCGCCTGCGGGATGGATGATGGCGTCCGCCGGGAGCGTGGGCGTGAGCGTCGGGGTGGCGCCGGGTCCGGCGGGAGTCGCACTCGGCGACGCAGTCCCCCCGCCGCTGCAAGCTGCCCCCGACAGCGCGATGACGGTGACAGCGGCGAGCGCCGCCAAAGGTACGAGGCGGCGGTGGGCATGGGGTTGTGCAGACATGGCCACCGGACGATACGACGTCGGCATCGGTTCCCGCGCCCATGAACCGGCGCCAGACACGGTGCTCTGGCGGCTGTGCCCCTATGCTGGCATCCGTACCCCTCAGGAGGAACGTCGTTGGGCGTCATCATCATCCGGGAGATGGTCGGGACCAGTCCCCGATCGTGGAGCGACGCGGCTCGCCAGGCCGTCGCCACCGCCTCCAAGACCGTGCGCAACATCAAGACCATCGAAGTTGTGAAGTCGATGGCCCGGATTGAGGACGGCGAGATCGTCGAGTACCAGGTGGAAGTGAAGATCGGCTTCGAATACGAGGGCTGACTTCCCCCAACTCGACCGGATTGCACCCAAGCAGACCCATCCAGATAAGTGGCAGTTGAGCGGCGGGCGCCACCATGCGCGCCATGCTCATTCACCACGGCCGGAAGGCGAGGCTACGGACCTCGTCGGCCACTGCGCCCATTGCCCTCGCGAACAGGTCTGGCGCCCCTTCTCCGGCGCTAGACCCCCATGCGGCCGTTGACGCTCCGGAGTCCGCCTCCGTATCGTCAGCACCTAGGGACGGCAGCGTGGTCGCGTCCAGCAAATCCTGGCCCGTACCGTCTCGGCAGCTTGGGCACGATGGACATGTCGATGATGCGGGAGCGCCGTCAGTTGCTGACGGTCTGCTGCTGTTTGGACGACTCGGACGGCAGATGATCGATCCGCTGCCGGTCAACCCGACAAAGATCACACGTCCGTCCCTGCGGGCGGATGTGCTGTCGCGCGAGCGCCTCAACGGCTGGCTGGACAAGGCCGTCAACGGCCGACTCGCCCTCGTTATCGGTGAGGCCGGCTTCGGCAAGACCACGTTCCTCGCGGACTGGGCGACGCGGACCACGCGTCGCACATCGTGGTATGGCCTGGCGCCCGAAGATCGCGACTGGCTCACCTTCATCCGCCATCTCGTGGGTAGTGGCCGGCTCGCTCACGCCGGGTTTGCCTCGGCCACCTACCAGCTCCTTGGCCTGCTGGGTCCCGGCGGCCCAACCGCGGCCGAATTGACCTCCTCGCTTGCGGATGAGATCGTCGCCTTCGGTGCCGCATCGCCAGAGGGGTTCTCCATCGTCCTCGACGACTTCCACGAGATCGAGGGCAATCCCGAGACAGACTCCATCGTGGCGGCGCTATTGGCACGCACGGGTCCGGGCTTCTCGCTCGTCATTGCGTCCAGAACCGCGCCAGCGCTGCCGGCACGCGTCATCAAGGGTCGGGGCGGCGTCGCGCGGATCGACGGTGAGGATCTCTGCTTCAACGTCCCCGAGACGGATCGCCTGTTCCGCGAGGCGTACAGCCTGCCGCTCGACGGTGACGTTGTGCGTGACCTCGTCGCTCGCACAGATGGCTGGGCGGCGCTGATCAGCCTGTTCCACACAACCCTGGCCGAACGAACGGACCCCGATCCGCGCGCCCTTGTCACCCAGATGACCGCCACAACGGGCGACCTCTATGACTTTCTCGCGGACGAGGTGCTCGCGGTAGCTAACCCTGTCCTCCAGACGTTCCTGATGTACGCGTCGGTGCTAACTGCAGTTGAGCCGCACAGCGTCCGGCTGATCGACACCCGCCCCGACCATGAGATCGCGGACCTCATCGGGGACGCAGAGCGGATAGGTCTCTTGTCCCGGCCCCAACCCTTCCATTCCCACGTGTTCCACCCGCTCGTCCAAGAGTTCCTGCTAGCCCGCCTAGAGGCTGAGATTGGGGCAGCTGCGACTCGAGACCTGCACCTTCGTATTGCGGAAGCGGTGGGCGATCGCGATTGGCGGGTCGCAGCTCATCACTACCGAGCAGGAGGCGCCCCAGAATTGGCGGCTGCCGCAATCGATCATGCCACCAGTTCAATTCTCGCTTCCGGGCACCTTGATCAGGCCATGTCCTTCCTGGATGGCACGGCAGGTAGCCTTGACAGGTGCTCCGCCCTGATCCTGCGATCCCGCATCGAGTTCACCCGTGGCAGTTACACGAGGGCCTTGAAGATGGCTCGGGACGCGGTGGTGATCGCGGGTATCAACCTGCATAGCACCGCTCAACTGAACCTAGCTGCCATTGAGGCGGTCGCTGGGATCGCCGACTCGATCGTGGAGCGGGCCACGGCTGCGGCGGTGGGATCCACTGTGCCTGCCGAAAGGGAAATCGGCGAGGCACTGGCCGCCATGCGAGAGGTTCAGACCGCAGGCGACCTACCAAGCGTTGCTGACACCCTGCGGGTTCTCGCTGCCAAGCAGGATTCGGTGGGCCACCTCCGTTATGCGGCGATTTCTCGACTGAACCTCGCCTATGTGCTGACTTGGCTTGGAGAATCCCGCGAGGCCGTTGCTCAGGCAACGCGGGCTGCCGTGAGCCTCGGGCGACTCACACCCGGTCCCGAGCAGGTATCAGCATTGGTAGCTCGGGCCACCGCCCTTATGCAGCTGGGTTTGTGTGACGAGGCGGACCAAGTGCTGCGCGCGGCTGAAGCATCGGAATCCCCCATCGGACGTCAGGAGGCGGCGCTGGAGACGGCGAGAATCCTCGCAGATTACGGCTCCCTGGACAGAGCCGAGGCCTCGCTCGCCCGGCTAGATGAGGATGTGATCCCAGAGGCGTACCTGGGTCTCGTGTACTTGGTGAAGAGCGAGGTCGCCCTCCGCCGAGGCGACTTGGAGGCCACGCGAGAGAACCTTGATTCGCTGCGCGGCACACCGGTGCGGGACGTGGCGGGCCTCTTCAGGGCAAAACTCGCAGACGCCCGGGCTGCTCTCCAGGCGGGAGAGCCTTCCGCACGTGGCCTCATCCTGGAGGCTGGCGCGATCGCCACGTCTCAAGGATCTGGGGTCGCTCGGGCGATGGCCTCCGTACTCCTGGTGATTTGCGATCGATCGGAGATCGACCCAGTTGTCACGGGTCTCGACGCTCGCTACCACCATATTCTGTCGGTCCTCGCCGAGGAAGTTTCCCGTGTGCTGCACCACGTCAGCGCTGACGCTAGGCGCGTGGTCATCGCAGAGATGGAACTCAGACCTGATAGATGGTCGACCGCCTTGCGACTGGCAGTTGGGCAGGCAGGGAAGTCAGGAGTCGAGGCTGCGTCATACCTTGCGTCGATTGGCGACGCCAATGACGCTGCGTTTCTCCGGTCTGCCGCGGGATCTGCAAAGGCGCTGAGGCCCGCCGCCGCGCGCATCACGAGAAGACTTGCGCCCCTTGCCCTTGTTCGCGATCTGGGCGTGGTGTCCTTCTGCCTCGCGGGCGGAGCCCCGATAGTCCCCGTTCGCCGTAAGGTGCTTGCCCTGCTGTGCTTCCTCGCGACGCGACCAAGCCAAGCCGCGACTCGGGACGAGACGCTCGAAGCCCTGTGGCCGGACCTCCGGCCAGACACCGGGGCGAACTCTCTCCATCAGACCATCTACTACCTGCGCAGGAACCTTGACGACGAATTCCGGGAGGGTGTTAGTGCCCCCTACGTCCTTTTCGACGGCGAAATCGTCACACTGAACCCAGAGTTGGTCCACTGCGATAGCAAGGGGTGCTGGAGCCTAATCGCGGCATCCACGGCCGGTGACATTGATTCCACAGAGCGGCTGATGTTGCGCTATACGGGCAAATTCGCCCTCGACTTCACGTATGAGGACTGGGCGTCCTCCTACAGAGAGACGTTGCATGCGGCAGTCCTGGATCGTGTCGAGGCTGCAATCGAAGCCGCGACAAACTCAGGTCGCTGGGATGTGGCAGCGGCGCTCGGCCACCGGCTCCTCACCGTTGACCCCACGGCGGATGCCGTCGAGTTTGCGCTCCTCAAGGCATACAAACGGAGCGGGCGTATGGCCGCCGCCGCAGAGCAGTACGCACACTACGCGGCCACTGTTCGA
>JANYAA010000353.1 GCA_025355255.1 Chloroflexota bacterium
CCGGCGTCGTCTTGGGTGCCGTGCCGCCGACGCGGCCGTGTCCCGCTGCCCACAGGGCCTCCGCAATGCCGGGGTCGTGCTGCTCGGTGTCTACCTCCGGCGGTGGCACGGCTGGTCCATTGTGTCCGTGTGCTGACATCATGCCACCGTCAAACGGTGACTTTGGCTTGGCGTCTGGACGGACTGCGTACTGAATCATTTCCAAGAAATGACCAAGAGGCGTCGACGCAGAGATCGCCGTACCAGCACGGGACAACATCTCGACTATCTGCATGAACCACGCAGGCGGCCGTATCGACGCAAGGTTCTTCATGGCCTTCGCGGCATCATCGAGCACCAAAACGTACTGCTGCATCAGCGGCAGCATGTTCTGGGAGAGCTGCACCTTCAGGCCCTCGAACCGCTCGTTCATCTGGTTCTGCGCCAGCTTGAACTCCGTGAACCGCTTGATCGCCGCGTCGCTGAGGACGATGCCCATGCTGATCAAGTCCTCGTTGAAGCGCCCAATCTTCTCGCTGCCCTGATCGAGGAACGGGATCAACGCCTGCCCGCCACGCGAGCCGAGCAGTTCAAGGGCCTCGGTGGACTTCTTGGGACCGTCGGGCATCTTCTCGAACTGGTCCGCCATCTGCATCAGCGCGCCGAGGGTTGTGGTGGCGGTGAGGTGGTACTTGTGGAGCGCGCCGTCGTTCAGCCCGATGTGCCGCTGGAGGTACTTGAGCGAGACCGTGAGGCTGTCCGCGTTGATGCCGAGGTCCTCAAGCTGCTTGCGGATCGCCATGAGGCCGCTGGGGTCGGCGCCCGTCTTGGCGGCGAGGTTGCCAAGCTGCTGGGCCTCGGTCGCCAGGTCGCTGATGCGTTCGCTGGTGTCTCGCGCCGCCATGCCGACCGCGCCCACGGCAGCGCCAATCGCCAGCATTGCCGCAATCGGTCCGGACATGGCGACCATGCCCTCGAGCGCCGCGAGCGCGCCGCCGATCTTCGTCATGCCTGCGGCCGCCTCGTTCTCCGCGATGCCGACCTTCGCCCCGAAGGCCTCGATCTGGTGCCCGGCCTCGGCCAGCGGCGCGCCCATCTGGTTCTGCATCCGCAGCAGAAGCTGCAACGCCCAGTTGTCCGCCATCGGTCAGCCCCTTTGCCCGCGCCGCATGATTAGCCCAACCAGCGATGCCACCCCGAACGGATCGCCCTTCGCCATCGCCAGCACTTCCGCGTCGTCGTGAGCGTCCACCTTCATCGAAGCCGCCATGATGCTCATGTCGAAGAACAGCGCCTGCGTCGGCGTCAGCTTCAGGCCCAGACGCGCATGTGGCTCACGCGGGAGCCTGCACAGGTTCACCAGCACCGCCGCCGAGCGCAATCCCGCCTCGCTCGACAACACGAAAGCCCAGTACCGCCTCGGCGTTGTCGGGGAGCGCCATGCCGCTCAAACGGTAGATGGCCCCGATCAATGCCTCCCGGTTGTCGTGGTGGAGCGACGCCAGCGGCACACCGTCATCGCCCGGCTCGACCGCAATTCGTGGCTCGACGCACGCAGCACGCACGAGCTTGCTGATACGGGCGTTCGCCTCATCCACCCGGCGCTTGCGCTCCGACTCGGCGAGGTCGGGGTCCTCGGCCGCCTCGGTCAGGCCCTGCCGCGCCGGGATGCCGCCGAAGGTTTCGAGCAGTTCGGCCGGCGTCACCGCTCGGACGCGGATGCGCAGTTCCGACCCGGCCGCATTACGCCTCGGCAGGGCAACGACAGCTTCTTCCATCGTGAAGTCGGACAGATCGCTTGGCTTCAGTTCGTCGGGGCTCATCGGGCGGTCTCCTTATGCGGCTGCGCCAGCCTGCGTGTTGATGAACGTGATCGGGCAGCCACCGCTGCCGTCCTTCCACTGCGCCTTCAGTTCCAGGTCCTGAGTCATGACGTCGGTGAGCGTTGCCTTCGGCTGGCTCACGGTCATCAGCCTGGCCGCCGCCATCGAGATTGCGATGCTCTTGGCGCCGTTGGTGAACGTCAGGCCCGGCGTCAGGTTGGCGCCGGCGAGCAGTGTCGTCACCGGAGAGTCGCTGCTGTATTCGCGCGTGATCTTGAGCCGCGTGTCGATCAGGCCGACGCGGACAGGCTCGCGGATGTACGTGCTGCC
>JANYAA010000102.1 GCA_025355255.1 Chloroflexota bacterium
ACCAGCTTGATCGGCGTGCCGTCAAACCCGTAGGCCTCGCGCAGCCTGTTCTCGAGGAACCGGCGGTACGAGAAGTGGATGGACGCCGGGTCCGTTGCACCGCCCACGTTCGTCTTCTTTGCAACGGACCCGGCGTCCATCCACTTCTCGTACCGCCGGTTCCTCGAGAACAGGCTGCGCGAGGCCTACGGGTTTGACGGCACGCCGATCAAGCTGGTCTTCCGGGAGCAGGCGCGGGAGAAGCGGGCCTACAAGGGCAGACCCAGCAAGGCGCACCGCTAGCGCAGCCCGGGCGGCGGTCCATCGGCGGGTGCTAGACTCAGCCGCCTCGGGGCGTGGCGCAGCCTGGTAGCGCACCTGAATGGGGTTCAGGAGGCCGAGCGTTCGAATCGCTCCGCCCCGACCAATCAACTGAGCACGAACGAGGCCTCCGGAGCGTTCCGGAGGCCTCGTTGTTTGCCCAATGCCCAACAACGTGCCCAACAGCTACCGGAGGCTGCGCTCCGGTAGCTGAGGATGCGGTCCATCCTGGCCGCGGCGCGGTCCAGCATGCTGGGCGTCAGGTGGACGTGGACGTGGGCGGTGGTGGACACGTCCGCGTGGCCGAGAGTCCGCGAGACCACGGCCAACTCCTCCTCCTTCACCAGCTGGGGCCGCCGCGTCTGCGGCACGCCCATCCGGACCGGCTGCTGAGGGCCGTTCGGCGGCGCTATTCCGGGCCCTGTGGCCCTTCGGGGACGCCGGGCGGTTCGGTACGGTCTGGTGCAGACAAGAGCCCGCCGCGGGGAGCGGGAGCCGGCCTGCAGTCCGAGGTGGTGGCACTCCCCGTGGCGACCCAATTCGCGTACATCCCCGCAACGAGCGATGGCTGCACCGTCCACGACTGTGGGCCAAAGCCGATCGCGATCCCGATCCGCGCCGAAGAGGCCCCGTGGCAGTGGCTCGCCTGGCCGTCCGCCGAACGGGTCGCGGCGTTAGCCGACGATGCGGAGCCCGCGCAGGTCAGCGCCTGAGGCCTGACTCTCCCGGCGCTCGGAGCCTGCCTGCACCACGTATAGGCCTTCGGTGCGAGCCGGAGGCAGTTTGTTTGCGCGCCCGTTGGCCCTTGCCGCCGGCGGTGTAGGACGGCAGGGTCGCCCTGCTGGCCGACGGCGTGCACACATCGCCGCGGCGCACTTCTCGCTGACGCGGAGGTGAGGTTGACGTGGGCTGTCTGACATGGCGTTTGTTGCGCGTCACGCTGGCGCTGGTCCTTGCCCTAGCCGTGCTCCCCCCGCCCGTGGCGACCGCCGCCGTGACGACTCGATCGCCGGGCTCCGACGGCATGGGTGTCGCGCAGACCGACGACGTTGGAGCCCTGCTCGGGGTGCGCGGGACCGCGGTCCGCCTGGCCATGGCGCAGCGCGGCAAGCCGTATCGGTTTGGCGCCGCCGGTCTCTGGGCATTCGACTGCTCGGGGTTGGTCCGGTACGTGTATTGGCGCGCAGGCGTGTCTGCGGCGATCGGCGGCGGGCACAACGCGCGGGCGATGTACTTGTGGGGCCGCGCCCGCGGCCTCACCAGCCGGACCAGGCCACTGCTTGGCGATCTCGTCGTGTTCGGCAACGGCGCCCACATCGGCATCTACGTCGGCAATGGGCGCGTCGTGTCGGCGCTCAACCCTTGGCGCGGCGTCGTGCTGACGCCTGTAAGCGCGATCCGGCCCCTCTTCACAACCTACATCCACACCCGTCTGGGCAACTGACCAAGCCCGCCACGTGGTAGCGTCGCCGTAGGCGCCGGTCTCTGTTGCGCTCCGCCGAGCCTTTCGGCGCCCGCGATCCCGTGCGCGACCCAGAGCGAGGCGGGCGGCGATGCGAGACCTCCAGACGGTTGCCGTCATCGGCAACGGGATCATCGGCCACGGCATTGCGCAGGTGTTCGCGGCAGCCGGCAAGCAGGTGGTGCTGATCGGGCGCGATGCAGCGTCGCTGGCCCGGGCAGTCGCCAAAGTCGAGGCGAGCCTCGGCGAATTCGCCAGCCACGACCTCATCGGGCGCGACGCAATCCCGGAGATCCTGGGACGGATCACGACGTCCGTCAGCCTTGACGACGCGCGGCAGGCGCAGCTCGTCGTCGAGGCGGTCACCGAGGATCTGGCGTTGAAGATCGACCTCTTCGGTCGTCTGGACGCCATCTGCCCGCCGCCGATCGTGCTGGCATCATCAAGCGGCCAACCTGCGAGCGCGCTGATCGCCAACGTGTCGCATCCGGAGCGCGTCGTTGCGACACACTTCTGGTATCCGCCCCAGTTGATCCCTCTGGTGGAGGTGTGTGGGAGCCCGAAGACTGATCACGACGTCACGACCTGGGTGTGCGAGCAGCTGCGCCATGCTGGCAAGCAGCCCGCTGTGATCGACAAGGAGGTGCCGGGCTTCATCGGCAACCGCCTGCAGTTCGCGATGCTGCGCGAGGCCTGGGCCCTGTGGGCGTCGGGGGCTGCGAGCGCGGATGCGATTG
Organism: Chloroflexota bacterium; assembly: GCA_025355255.1. Taxonomy (GTDB): domain Bacteria; phylum Chloroflexota; class Limnocylindria; order Limnocylindrales; family CSP1-4; genus CAIXZV01. The sequence goes on from JANYAA010000102.1 coordinate 2,500, forward strand.
ACACCGTCGTGCGCAATTCGTTCGGCCGCAGGATCGGCATCACCGGCCCGATCGAGTCGGCCGACGCGGGCGGGCTCTTCACGATGTACCACTTTGGCAAGTCCCTGATCCCGCACATCGACGCACGGCCGGAACCTGACGAAGCCATCGCGGCGCTGGTTGCCGAGGGCGCCAACGGCATCGCAAACGGCAGGGGCGTGTATGACTGGTCCCAGCGGGACGGCCCAGCCCTGATCGCGGCGCGCAT
>JANYAA010000404.1 GCA_025355255.1 Chloroflexota bacterium
AGCGGCGAGGCCCGCGACGAGCAGCGACCCCGCGACGAAGCGGCGGCGGCTCGGGCCGGCCGTCGAGAGCGCATGTTCGGGAGCTGTTGCACTCCGGCGGACCCGCGGCCCACGGAGGAGCCCGACGAGCACCGCGAGCGCCGCGGCAGCCCCGACGAGCGCCGGCATCGCGTCGACGGGTGCGGCGACCGGCCGACTGAGTGCGGCAATCGTGCCCACGAGACCGAACGCGAGGATGGTGGCTCCGCCCACGGCGAGCCGCCGAGCGGCCACCAGGCCGACGACGGCACCGAGCACGAGCACGGCCGCGAGGACGCCTGCGAGAAGGAACGCCTTGTCGTTCGTCCCGAATGACTGGATCGCAAACTCTTTGACAGCCTGCGGGGCTGCGTCGATAAGCGTGGAGCCCACCGCGAAGAGGGGGGACGTCGCGGGGCCAACCGCCGTCGCGAGGAGGTGCCCAACGCCGATGGCGGTCGCCGCGGCAAGCAGGCCGGCGACGGCACCCCTTGCGTCACGCTCGCCGCGACTCATTGCGCCGCCGCCCGAGCGGCAACCGGTGACTCCGCCGGAGTCAGAAGCATGAACGCGATCCCGGCCGACGCGAGCTCGGCAAGCGTCGACATCGCGCCGTACAGGTCGACCGGCTCGCCGGCCCCGAGGACAAGGCCGGTGGCCTCCGCGTGCTCGCCCGGGGCCCCGAACGGGAGCCCCACCAGCACCGCGTAGGCGTAGATGGCGAGGAGCGTCACGTTGAGCGCGACGACGAGGCCAAGGGTCCAGCCCCTCGGCCGCCACAGGGCCAGCCCCGCGAGCAGGATCTGGGCGAGCCCGGCCGCGAGGAACCCGAGGCCGAGGACGGTGGCCTCCTCGAGATGGGCCGGCACGAGCAGGAGATGGATCCACCCGGCGACGATCAGGGCGACCGACATCGCCACGCGGGCGCCGGCGCCGGCGCCGAGGCGGCTGCTCCGCATGGGTAGCGTCACGATCGGGACCAGGATCAGGGCGCCCCCGAGGGCCATCAGCGCGGCGCCGGATCCGGCGGTCGGCTGGGTGAGCAGGCCGGCGGGACCGGGATCCGCCACGTAGGCCAGGATCCGAGACTGCAGCAGGAGCGCGTCGGCCGCCACGGCGACACCGCCGGCGAGGGCGAGCGCGCGGAGGATCCGGCCGCCGCCCATCGTGGCGCCGACGGCCAGCAGGCCCAGCGCCACCACCGCGAGCCCGGCGAGCGGCCCGCCTTCAAGTACGAAGCCGGACACCGGCTGGAGCCCGCGGAACACGATGAGCCAGGGGACGGCGACGCTCAGCGCGATGAGCCCAGCGCCGGCAGCACCGGCGGCGAGGGCGATCGTCGTCGCGGCGGGAAGGTTGCGGCCGTGAGGGAGAGCGGCTACAGACGCCACGGTGTCCTCCTGGAGGGGGATGCGGGCGACCCGGTGGGCCGCCCGCGGAGGTGGGGCCGACCTACCGGCCGACGACGTTGAAGAACAGGTAGAGGTTCGTCGGGATAGGCCCGAGAACGCCGCTGTTCGGGGTGTTGATGAGCGAGAACATCGTGGCCTCCGACTTGCCGGCCGCGAGGGCCGCCCAGGCCGTCTGGTTCGTCACTGCAACAACCTTGACGTCCCACCAGCCGCCGGCCGCGCCGTCGAGGATGTGGCTGTGGGCGGGAAGCGCAACGTTCGCGACCGCGCCGGGCGTGGCGCCGAGGGCGCCGGCGATCCGCGAGAGGTCGACCGTCATCGGGTGGTTGGGGCACGACGCCGAGGCGCACATCGGCGCGGGGCTCGGGTTGGCGAAGAGGGGGACCAGGACGTACAGGATGGATCGGTCGGCGTGCGGCACCGGGCCGCGGTTCGAGTCGGTGCCGACTTCGCAGCCGCTCGCTGCGGAGGACGCCACGCTCGTGTCGCAGAAGAAGTTCTGCGGGTACTGGACCGTGACAGTGCGGCCGTCGACCCAGGCGGGCGTCGTGGCTGAGGAGACCGGCGTGACCGTGCTGCTGCTCGCGGCAACGGCTCCGGTCATCAGAACGCCGGCAACCATCAGACTCGCAAGGGTTGCGCCGATTGCGGCCAGTCGCGGCCGGCGGGAGAGAGTGGAACGGATCATCGAGGCTCCTTTGGAGCTATGGGACGCTGATGGCCTGCTCACGTCTGAGGAGGCCTGCCCGGTTGGCCTGCGCCGGCGCCTTGCCGCTGCAGGATGGTCATTGGTGGTTCGCGCCGGGAACGCCGCCGGATCACCGGTCGCACGTTGCAACTTCATCGCACGGCGCGCGGAGCCGCCGCAGAGCAGCGACAGCTTGTTTGGGTTGGACGCGCGGATGCCCACTGGCCGCCGTCCGCGCCCGCCAATCCATTAGCCGATTTGCAGTGGGACGAGGAGGTCACGCCCTGACGGGATCGTCGAGCTGCGTCGTCCAGCGTCTGCCAAGACCGGCGTCGCCATCGCGGCGTTGCTCGCACTGGGACGCATCAGCCCGGCGACCGCAGCCGCCGCACGCGGGTGCGGTTGCAGTGCACCCGGCAGGGGCCAGGTGTGATCGTCGCCGCGACCGACATCTACGACGGCGCGGGGAACCTGGCTCAGGTCACGTGCCACGCCGCACACCGCTCCGACGACGCGGACTCACTGATCGGCATGGCCCTCCACGAGCACGGCCATTTCCGCGCGCACCGGCCGTGGCGCGACGTACGCGATGTCTGGAGGCCTAGGGCCGATACAGCGTGGCGAACCCGTCGACATCGACGCGTGGGTGACCCGCGGTCCCCACCGCCACGATCCGAACGGTGTGCGTCCCCTGTACGGCCCAGGTGAAGCCAAATGCAATCCGCCTGGGACCCGGCAGGGGGTCCGCGAAGTTCTACATCGGAGACGTCTACCAGCGCACGGTCAGCCTGTACTCGAGCACGACGGCCCTCGGCGCCGAACCGGACATGGCGATCGCGAGCTTCTGGCCACGAGCTGCGCGTAGGTTGGGGCCGCGAGCGCGGGGCTTGAGGTGGCGAACGGGAATGACAGCGCGATCGCCGCCGCCACTAGTCGCCCTTCGTGGCGACTGGACTTCCCGCTGCAACGCCTTCTCAAGCCGTGCCATCCTAGGAGGCGTGACTGATCCCCTCGCCGCAGACGTGACACGGATCGACCGCTGGCTGTGCGCGGTGCGCCTCGTGAAGACTCGCCCACTCGCAACCGGCCTGTGCGACGGCGGCCACGTGCTCGTGAACGGGCTATCGGCAAAGCCGTCGACAAAGGTTCGCGCGGGCGATCGTGTGGAGGCGTTCATCGCGGAGCGCCAGCGCATCGTCGAGGTGGTGCGGACGATCGAGTCGCGGGTCGGGGCGCCCGTCGCTGCGGGCTGCTATGTGGATTACAGTCCGCCCATCGTGGAGGAGGACAGGCCCGCGATGACGCCCGTCCGCGGGGAGGGCCGGCCGAGCAAGCGACAGCGGCGCGAGTTCGACCGCGTTCGCAGGGCCGGCGGCGCCTGACCAGCGTCAGGACACCTCTCATACATCGATAAGGCGGGACGACTGGTCATGCCGCGCCCGCTCCGCGACAGGGGCGGCTGGCGGGTGGCGGCGAGGTGGAGATTGAGCTCGACGGGGCTGCAATTCGCATCGAGCCGGTCGGCGGCAGCGGGCTGCGCGAGGACGCCGGCCTGCTCCTGATCTCGTCCTCCGGAACACCACTGACCGCTGCGGGGGTACGCGAGCTGCTCGATAGCGATCGGCTTGGACGCTGATGCTGACGCGGTCCTGTTGCTCGACACGAGCGCGGCGGGCGCCCCCGTCGTCGAGGACCATGAGGGGCACGCGGCGACACTCGAAGCCGTTCGCGGTCGTCGTCTGGGCCTCGCTGGTCACGCCTGGTTTGAGACGTACTCGGTTTTGAGACGTACTCGGTACGGACGCGGCTGCCCGGCGCACTCCGCCGGCAACCGGCTGATGTCGCCGCGCTGCTCGCGGACAACTTCCCGGCGACGGCGTTGAGGCGCTCGGGGTGCGCGTCCGGCTGACAGACTGAGGGCGGGCACTAGGCCGGGCCAACGAGGTGGGCGCCGGGGTCTGCCTCTCTCGGCCCGAAGCGTGGTCGCCTGGTGGTTCCCGGCTATGAAGTGGTTCGACGTGCCCCGCTTTGCCGTGCTTCAGTCGCCCCCGTTCCCGCCGTCGCCGGCGGAGCCGCTCTTGCTACCGCCGTCCTCGCCTCGGGCGCGTCGGTCGCCTCGGGCGCGTCGGTCGCCTCGGGCGCGTCGGTCGCCTCGGGCGCGTCGGTCGCCTCGGGCGCGTGGGTCGCCTCGGGCGCGTGGGTCGCCTCGGGCGCGTGGGTCGCCTCGGGCGCGTCGGTCGCCTCCGGGGAGAGTTGCTCGAGGCTCGAGACCGTTCGCCCGTCGAGGGATGCCGGTTGCGCGGCCAGCCGGGAGGTCGCAAATGCGGCGCCCGCGACGAGCAGCACGGCGACCCCAGCGGCGCCGCCGGACCTGATCAGCTTGTTCATTCCAAAACCGCCTTCTCCCCGCCTGGCATGGGCTCGCGGCCTGGCGCTGCGTGCTTCACGACTATGAGGCAAGCCGGCCCCGCCGGGTTTCAGTACCTTCCGCGGGGCGATCGTACTGGCTGTGGCCGCGGTTCCGTCGAGGACCAGCCACACGATGTCAGGAGCATTGCTGCCCGCGGCAAGTCAGTTCCGCAGGATCTTCTCCAGCGGGCGCCCCTTCGCCAGCTCATCCACAAGCTTGTCGAGGTAGCGGACCTGCTGCACCGCGGGTCCTCGATCTCCTCGATGCGCACGCCGCAGATGACGCCCCTGATCAGGCTCGCGTTGGGGTGCAGGCGGGCCTCCGCGAAGAAGCCCTCGAAGGTGGTGCCCGCCGCGAGGCGCTGGTCCAGCGCCGACTGGTCGTAGCCCGTGAGCCAGCGGATCACGGTATCGAGCTCCGCCTTGGTGCGGCCCTTCTTCTCGATCTTCGCCAGGTACAGCGGGTACACCAGGCTGACGGTCATCGTGTGGAACCGCTGCGCATTCGAGCCGTTCATGTCCAATTCCTCACGGCGTGACCGCGAACCAGCGGCCCTCGGGGTCGCAGAAGGCGAAGTTTGGCCGCCCCTGGAACTGGCCCACTGGCGAGGCCTGCACGCCACGGGCGACGAGAGCGTCGTGCACAGCGTCGAGGTCGTCCACGCGGAAGCACATTGAGGGCGTCGCCAGATCCAGGCCGTCCGGGTTGTCCTTCATCATCTCGCGTGGCACGAGCTGGAACGCGAACGGCTGATCGGCGAAGCCAACCAGGGCGATTTGAAAGCGGCGGCCTCTTGGCGCTGCTTCTCCACTATGCCCACCTGCTCCATCCAGAACCTGCGCCAGGCTTCCGCATCGTTCACGTACAGCTCGACGTATCCGACCTTCATGGGCCACTCCCGCGATGCTGGCGAACAAGCGATGGGCGAGGGGCTACAACGCTTGGCAAGTATCCTCGTAGTCGCAAGTTGGCGGCGTGGAGGTGGGCTTGGCAGAGCAGCAGAGTGCGCGTGTGGCCCGGTGGGCAACCGTGGTTGTGTTCGCCACGCAGGCGCTGCTGTTCGCGTCCTGGACCGCGCACATCCCGCTGGTCAAAGAGCGCCTGCATCTGGGCGACGCCGATCTGGGGATGGCGCTGTTTGGCGCCCCGATCGGCTCCCTCATCGCCATGCTCGCCACCGGCTGGCTGCTGCCGCATCTGGGCAGCCGCCGGATGGTGCAGCTGTGTCTGGCGGGCTACTGCGCCACCGGCTGGACCGTGGGGCTGGCCAACTCACAACTCACCCTGTTTGCGGCGCTGGTCCTGTGGGGCGCCTTCCAGGGGTCGATGGACGTGTCGATGAACGCCCAGGCCGTGTTTGTGGAGCGGCGGTTTGGCCGGCCCGTCATGTCGGGCTTCCAGGGGACGTGGAGCCTGGGTGCATTTGTGGGCGTGGCCATCGGCGCGCTCGCTGTGTCCGCGGGCATTCCGCTGCTGACGCAACTCGTGGTGCTGGGCTTGCTGGTCGCCGTGGCGGCAGGTTTCGCCACAACGCTGATGGTCCCGGACCCGCCGCACCACGAGGACGGCCCAACCAAGGCCGGGCTGGGTGTCTGGCTGCACCCCGTCGTGCTTCTCCTTGGCGCCGTCGTCCTCGCCGGGATGCTGTGCGAGGGTGCGGTTGCGGACTGGTCCGCCGTGTACCTGCGCGGTTCGCTTGGCGCGGCGCCAGGTCTCGCCGCCCTTGCCTACGCCAGCTACTCGGCGGTGATGGTTGTCCAGCGGCTTGCGGGCGACCGGCTGTTGGCCAGGTTTGCGCCTCGCACGATCCTGCCCATCCTTGCGGCGGTCTCCACGGTTGGCATGGTCGCGGCGCTCGTGATCGGCAACCCGGTGATCGCCCTTGCGGGCTTCGCAACGCTCGGCTTGGGTTTGGCGCTGGTGATCCCCGCGGCGTTCACCGCGGCCGGGCGGCTGCCGGGGATCCACGCGGGCTCCGCGGTTGCGGCCATTTCCGCGATCGGCTGGATTGGCTTCGTGGCTGGCCCGCCGCTCATCGGCCACATCGCAGAGGCGGTCACGCTGCCGGTTGCGCTTGGCCTGCTGCCGCTCATGACCGGCGTGATTGCGCTCGCGGTGCGCCTGACACGGCCCTTTGCGCCAGCTTCGGCCTGACCAGCTGGCTACTTTCCTCCACCTTTCCGCAACGTGCGTGTGTTACCGGGCGGACACGGTGCGCCTACAGTTGCGCCAGAGTCGAGGAGAGTGGGACATGACCCTGGCAGAGCACCCGGCACAGCCGGTGAAGACCGGACCGACGCAGCGGATCGTCGATCTCAAGGGGCGCATGCTCGACGAGCCGCGCTACCTGTCGATTGAGCAGGCGCTGATCATCACGGACGTCTACCAGGCGCACCACGGCGAGAGCGCGGCGAAGAAGCGCGCCTTGTCGCTGGCCGAGGCGATGCGCCACATGGCCATCCACATCGACCCGGACGAGCTGATCGTCGGCAACCGCACCACCGGCGTCCGCGCAGGCGTGGTGTTCCCGGAGGCCGGCATCTCCTGGATTGACCGCGAGCTCGACACGCTGCCAACCCGGCCGCAGGACAAGTTCAACGTCCACGCCGAGGACGCCGCCGCCTTCCGCGAGCGCATCCTCCCGTACTGGCGGGGCAAGACGCTCGAAGACCTGCTGCGCGCGGAGCAGGGGCCGCTGCTGGACGCCATCACCCGCGTGGTCAAGATCAACCAGAAGGACCACGCCCAGGGCCACATCTGCCCGGACACCGCCAAGTGGATCCGGCTGGGACCCGCCGGCATCCGCGCCGAGGCCGAGGCGCAGCTGGTCGCCGCCGCGCCGGAGCAGCGCGAGTTCTACGAGTCCGTGGTGCTGGTGCTGGACGCCGCCTCGGAGTTCATGGTCCGGTACGCGGATCTCGCTACGGCCATGGCTGCCGACGCCGCCACGCCTGCGCAGGCCGACAGCCTCCGCGAAGTCGCCCGGATCTGCACCAAGCTGTCGGTTCGCGGGGCCGAAACGCTGCACGAAGCGCTCCAGGCGACGTGGTTCCTGTTTGCGCTGCTGCATCTGGAGAGCAACGCCTCCTCGTTCTCGCCCGGACGCGCGGACCAGTACCTCTACCCCTACTACTTGGCCGACATCGAGGCCGGGCGCATCAACCGTGCCCGCGCCTTGGAGCTCATTGAGGCGCTGTGGCTCAAGTTCAACCAGATCGTCTACCTGCGAAACTCGCACAGCGCCTCGTTCTTCGCGGGCTTCCCCATCGGCTTCAACGTGGCCTTGGGCGGCCGCGACGAGAAGGGCCGCGACGAGACCAACGACCTCTCGCACCTCTTCCTCGAGGCGCAGGGCCAGATCCTCCTGCCCCAGCCCAACCTGTCGGCCCGCCTGCACGAGCACACGCCTGACGAGCTGCTGGACGAGTGCACCCGCGTCATCGGCCTGGGCTCGGGCATGCCGCAGGTCTTCAACGACGAGTCCATCATCCCGGCGCTTGAGGCGCAGGGCATCTCGCCGGAGGACGCCGCCAACTACGCCATCGTCGGCTGCGTCGAGCTCACCACCCACGGGAACAACCTGGGGTGGAGCGATGCGGCCATGTTCAACCTGGTCAAGGCGCTCGAACTGGCGCTGAACGACGGCAAGTGCCTGCTCACCGGCGCCCAGCTGGGGCCGCAGACGGGCTACCTCACGGACTTCGTCACGTTCGAGGATGTCGAGGCGGCGTTCGCCACCCAGATCGACTACTTCTTCGAGAAGATGATCACGGCGTGCGAAGCGGTGGAGGAGATGCATCAGCGCCTCCTGCCCACGGCGCTCCTGTCGTCTGTCATCAGCGACTGTCTTGACCGCGGCACCGATGTCACCCGCGGCGGCGCCCACTACAACCTGTCGGGCATCCAGATCATCCAGGTGGCCAACGTCGCCGACAGCCTGGCGGCCGTGAAGAAGCTGGTCTTTGACGAGGGTGTGGTTGACAAGGCCCGTCTGGTGGCCGCGCTCCAGAGCAACTACGAGCATGACGAGGAGCTTCGCCAGATCCTCCTCAACAAGGCGCCCAAGTACGGCAACGATGTTGCGTGGGTAGACGCGCTCGGCAACACGTGGGTCCACTACTTCGCCGCCAAGTTCGCCGGACGCACCAACTACCGCGGCGGGCGC
>JANYAA010000434.1 GCA_025355255.1 Chloroflexota bacterium
AGCCGCACGAAGTAGACGCCCGGCCGGAAGTCGCGCGCCCCGTTGAGCTGCACGGTGTGCGTGCCCGCCCCGAGCGAACCCACCTCCTGGTCCACCACGCTGCGCCCGGCGACGTCGAGCAGCTGGACGCGGGCGCTGGCGGCTCCGGGAAGCGTGAACGAAACGTTGAAGCGGTCGACCACGGGATTCGGGCTGACGCCCTTCAGCGCGAACGCCGGTGATGCTCCGGTGACGATATCGGCCGACGTCGGGACCGTGACCCAGATCTCGCCTCCGAACTTGGGGCCGCGCTCCGACGGCACCACCAGCTGGTAGCCGTAGCGCTGGCCGGGTTGCACGGTGGCGTCGTCGAACAGCACCGTTCCCGCCGGACCGCTGGTGCGCGTCGCGACGCTGGACCACGGGGTGCCCGGCTGCCGGCGATACACGGCGACGTAGGGGCCCGTGGCGTTCTGGACGTTCCACTGGACCTGGACGGAGCCGGGCTGCGCGCTGGTGCTGGCCGCCATCGAGGCGGCCGTTCCCTCACCGCCCCAGGTGAGGAAGTGGGTGTCGTCCAGCATGGACGTGCCGCTCCAGCCGCCGTACACCGCGAGGCGGTCATGCGTCGGGTCGTAGATGGCGGACATGGCGTCGCGCTGCGTCGGCGTCGGCCCCGCGGGCGCCAGCTTGCTCCACATGGGATCCCCCGCGAGCTCCAGCGCCCACGCCTCGCCGAGGAAAGCGGCCCCCGTGTAGCCGCCGTCCCAGCCGCCGTAGATCACCATGCGGTCGCGCAGCGGGTCGTAGACGGAGGTCAGGGCGCGGCGCCCGCTGGGAAGCCCGTCGGGAGGCGTGCCGGCCGGGGCCAGCTGCTTCCACGTGGGCGTCCCGGCGAGGCTGAGTTGCCACGTGGTGTTCTGCACGCCGTAGTAAGAGTCGCTGGTCGAGCCGCCGAACACGAGCATGCGGTTGCGCACCGGGTCGAAGACGGAGGTCATGCCGTAGCTGCCGCTCGGGCCGGTGCTGTCCGTGGCGACCGTGCTCCACGCCGGTTCGTCGGAGAGGTTGAGCACCCACGTATCCACCGGGAGGCCAGCCGTGCCGCCGAAGCCGATGAAGCGCTGGCGAAGCGGATCGTAAACGGCGACGCCGGCCAGCCGGCCGGCCGGGGCGACGCCGGTCGGGAAGAGTTCCGTCCAATGTGGGGTGCCTTCGAGGGACAGCTCCCAGACATCGTTGAGGTACTCCAGCGGCCCGTCCGGATAGTGACGGCCATAGCCGCCAAAGATGAGCAGGCGCCGGCGCGCCGCGTCGTAGCCCCACTGCGGGCTGTGGCGCTCGCCCGGCATCGGGCCGGCGGTAACGATTTGCTCCCACGCCGGCGTGTCGCCCAGTGAGAGCGACCAGGTCTCGCCGATGAGGCTGCTGGGATCCGGCGCCGCGAAGCCGGCGCCTCCGAAGATCACCATGCGGTTGGCGACGTCGTCGTAGACGGCCGCGTACTCGCGGCGTGCGATCGGCCGGGTCGCGGCGGTATCCAGAGCGGACCACACGCCATCGTTCAACGTCGTGGACGCGCTCGCGGGCCGTGCCTGCGGCCCCAGCGCCGCGATCGCGACCAGCACCAATGCCGAAACGGTGAGCTGGCTCAGGGTCTTCACGCGTTTGGCTCCTTGCGACCTGTGGGTCGCCGGCGGCGGACAGCGTGGCCTGCCGTTGACCCTCTGCCTGATCGTGGCCGGACTTCGGCCAGCCACGGTCCTGATCCGGTCATCTCGGCAACATTACACCCGGCGGGGCCGGCGCGCCGCGTTTTGTGGCCCCGGAGCCAGAGTGTTACGCTTTTTCGCGAACCGGCTGCGGCGGTCCCCAGCACATGCGCCTTCCCAAGGTTCTCCGGGTCACGTCAAGGAGATGAGTGTGTCATTCGCCGACAAGCTGGTCCTGGTCACGGGCGCGGGAGGGTTCATCGGCAGCCACCTGACCGAGCGGCTCCTGCGCGAGGGTGCGCGCGTGCGCGCCCTGGTCCGCTATAACTCGCGCGGGCACGAGGGCTTCCTCGCCTCGCTGGCCCCGGCCGAGCGGACGCGGCTCGAGATCGTGAACGGTGACCTGCGCGAACTGGACAGCGTCCAGCGCGCGATGGACCAGGTCGCGGTCGTCCTGCACCTCGGGGCGCTGGTGGGGATTCCCTACTCCTACCTGCACACGCAGGAAGTGATCGACACCAACATCATCGGCACGGCCAACATCCTGCTCGCGGCGCGGGAGCAGAAGAGCCTGACGCGCGTGGTGCTGACCTCGACCAGCGAGGTGTACGGCACCGCCCGCTACGTCCCGATCGACGAGGCGCACCCGCTGCAGGCGCAATCGCCGTATGCCGCGTCCAAGATCGCTGCGGACGCGCTGGGCATCAGCTTCCAGCGCTCGTTCGAGCTGCCGCTGACGATCGTGCGGCCGTTCAATGCGTTCGGGCCTCGCCAGTCGATGCGCGCGGTGATTCCCACCACCATCGTGCAGGCGCTCACCCGCGACCAGGTCATGCTGGGGACGCTCACGCCCACGCGTGACTTCACTTTTGTGTCGGACACGGTCGAAGGGTTCATGCGCGCGGCCAGCCTGCCGTCCGCGATCGGCCAGACCATCAATGTGGGCTCGGGTCACGAGATCAGCATCGCCGATCTTGCCCGGCTCATCGTCAAGCTCACGGGACGCGACGTACCGATCGTGCAGGATCCCAAGCGCCTGCGCCCGGCGGCCAGCGAGGTCGAGCGGCTCTATGCCGGGAACAAGCTGGCCCGCGAGGTGCTGGGCTGGCAGCCGCGGGTTTCGCTCGAAGAAGGGCTGCAGCAGACCATCGACTGGATCCGGGGGTCGCTCGAATTGTATCGCCCGGACGAGTACGCGGTATGAAGGCGATCATCCTGGCGGGCGGCCTTGGCACGCGCCTGCGGCCGCTGACCTACTCGATCCCCAAGCCGCTGCTGCCCGTGGGCGAGAAGCCCATCATGGAGATGATCATCAGCCGCTTGAGCCATTTCGGCTACGGCGAGTTCATCCTGGCCGTCGGCTACCGGCACGAAATGATCGAGACGTATTTCAAGAACGGCGAGCAACTGGGCGTCAAGATCGACTACGTGCTGGAGACGACCCGCCTGGGCACCGCCGGCCCGCTCGCGCTCGTGCGCGACCAATTCGCCTTCGGCGCCGACGAGACGATCCTGCTGATGAACGGCGACATCCTCACCAAGCTCGACTTCAACGACCTGCTGCGGTTTCACCGGCAGAACCACTGCGCCATGACCGTGGCGACGCGGCGGCACAGCTCGCAACTGCCTTTCGGCGTGCTCCGGGTCGAGGGCGAGCGGGTGCAGGGCATCGTGGAGAAGCCGACCACCTATCACGAGGTCAGCGCCGGGATCTACATGCTGCAGAGCCGCGCGCTCGCCTCCGTGCCTGCCGGCGTGTTCTTCGACATTCCCGACCTGGTCAACGCGCTCATCGCCAGCCAGGAGACGGTCGGCGCGTACAACTTCACGGACTACTGGCTGGCCGTCGAGCAGCTGCATCACATCGAGGAAGCCACACACGACGCAGCGCAGTGGAACGAACCCTAGGCCCGATGGAAGCTCAGGGCCGGATGCGCGTGCTCGTGATGATTCCCGCCTTCAACGAAGAAGGCAGTATCGGCGCCGTCATCGAGCGTCTGCGCGCCGAACTGCCCGGGGCGGACGTCCTGGTGATCGACGGCTACTCCCGGGACCGGACCTACGAGGTCGCCGTGGAGGCCGGCGTGCACGCGATCCGGCTGTCGAGCGCGTACAGCATCGGTGGGGCCGTGGAAGCCGGCTTCCTCTTCGCCCACCGGCACCAGTACGACTTCTTGGCCCGCATGGACGGTGATGGCCAGCACAAGGCCGACGACCTCAAGCGGCTGATCGATCGCGTCGGCGCCGGGGAGGCGGACGTGCTGATCGGTTCGCGCTACGCCAACCGGCAGGAATACCGCAATACCCTGTCACGCACGCTCGGAATCGGCCTGTTCTCGACCATCGTCTCGGCGCTCACGGGCAAGTCGTTCACCGACACGACCTCCGGTCTGATGGTCGCGAATCGCGAGGTCGTCCGCTACGTGGTGGTGGACTACCCCTTCGACTACTCGGAGGTCGAGAGCATCGTCATCCTGCATCGCGCCGGCTTCAACGTGAAGGAGACGGCCGTGTCCATGCAGCACCGCACCGCGGGACGCTCGTCGTTCACCGCCCTGCGCGCGTTCTACTACATGTTCCGCGGGCTGCTGTCGATGATGCTCGACCTGGCGCGTCCGGTGCCGCTGCACAGGAGGTAGGGCGATGACGCCACACCAACAGCTGATGTTCGGCCTCGGCGCGGTGCTCCTGCTCGCGCTGGTCCTGGAACTGGTCCGGCGGCGCAAGCTGCGCGAGGAGTACGCGCTGTTCTGGCTCGTGGCGTGCCTGGCTTTGATCGGCCTGGCGGTCTGGCGTGAGAGCCTGGACGTGATCGGCCGGGCGCTCGGAACGGTCCTGCCCATGTCGGCGCTCTTCGGCGTCGGATTCTTCCTGGTATTCCTGATCCTGCTGCACTTCTCGACCGTCCTGTCGGAGCTGTGGCACCAGAACAAGCAGCTGGCCAAGGAGGCCAGCCTGCTCGAGGATGCGGTGCGGCAGTTGCAGCGGTCCGTGGATCGCGTCCGCCCCACCGCCGGGGCGCGGCCCTCCGCGGAGGCTTCGACGAGCGCGACGCCGGACGATCCGCCGGCCCGGTGACGCCGCGGTCGTGGAGCCACGGAAGGGGTCTTCCCGCATGGCGACGAGCCGGCTGACATGACCGAACCGCTCCTCCTCTCGGTCGTCGTCATCAACTGGAACACCCGCGAGTTGCTCGCCGGTTGCCTCGCGTCCATCGGCACGCACCTGGCCGGTATCGCGGCCGAGGTGTTCGTGGTGGACAACGGCTCCGCGGACGGCAGCCAGCAGATGGTCCGTGAGCGCCACCCCGAGGTCCGGCTGCTGGAGCTCGAGAGGAACCTCGGCTTCGCCGCGGGTAACAACCTCGCGCTGCGCCGCTCGGCGGGGAAGTACTGCCTGCTGCTGAACTCCGACACCGTGCTGACCGCCGGCGCCGTGCAGACCGTGGTGGCCTGGCTGGAGGCGAACGAGCGGGTCGGGATCGCGGGGCTCCAGCTCCTGAACGCGGACGGCAGCCGCCAGAACTCGATCGCCAACTTCCCGAGCCTGCTGACCGAGCTGTTCAACAAGAGCCTGCTGCGCCGGCTCGCGCCCGCGAGGTTCCCGGGCAAGGAGCGTTCCTACCCCGGTCCGATCGACGTGGAATCGGTGATTGGTGCCTGCCTGTTCGTGCGGCGGCAGGCGATGGAGCAGGTGGGGTTGCTCGACGAGGAGTACTTCTTCTACCTCGAGGAAACCGACTGGTGCCTCCGGTTCCGGCAAAATGGCTGGCGCGTTGTCCACCATCCGGGGGCGGCGATCTACCACCTGCAGGGCAGGAGCGCCGAGCGGGTGAACGTGCGGGCCAGGATCGAGTACTTCCGCTCCCGCTACCTGTTCTTCCGCAAGCA
>JANYAA010000481.1 GCA_025355255.1 Chloroflexota bacterium
CGGCAAGGCCTGTGCCCAAGTGCTGGACGACGATGCGGCCGGAGGGTCTGGCCGATGTCGTGTTCGGCACCGCGATCGCCGCCGCTGCTGCGGGCCAGGACGCGGGGATCGTGCTCCCGCGCTGAAACACGGCCGCACGCAGGCTCCGCGTACGGCAGACTGGCCGCTTGATGTGCAGCAAGTGAAGGGTTCGCTCGGGGGCATCCTCGCGGCCATCGTGGGGGCAAGCCTGTTCGGCATGCTTGGCCCACTCTCGCGGTTTGGCGCCGACGCGGGCGTGACGGGGGTGGCCTTCACGTTCTGGCGGGCAACCACGGGAGCCATCTTCCTGGGCACGGTGCTGGTCCTCCGGGGTGAGGCTGGCCCGTCGATCGCGGCGATCCGGGCGCTGGACCGGCGCGGCAAGGTCATTCTGGCGCTGGCGGCAAGCATGGGCCTCGGGCTGAACGCGTCCATCTTCACCGCGTTTGGCCTTATCCCGATTGCGCTTGCGCTGATGCTCTTCTACACATACCCGGCAGGCGTCGCCCTTGCCGACATCGTGCTGGGCCGGGAGCGGGCAACCCCCGTCCGGTTGGCTGCCCTGGCGGTGTCCACCGGTGGCGTTGTGCTGGTCCTGGTCGGTGGTCTCGCGGGTAGCTCCGGGCCCATCAACCCGCTGGGGATCCTCCTCGGTCTCACCGCGTCGGCCTGTCAGATTGTCTTTGTGACGGTGAGCCGCAGCGGATATCGCTCGGTCCCCACGGCCACGGCGACCATGGTCATCCTGGTCACCGCAGCGCTTGGGGCTGGGGTGCTGGCCATCCTCGTGGGCCAGTCGGACGGGCTCAGCGCACCGCTTCGCGACCCTCGCGCGTGGGTGCCGGTCCTGTTGGCGGGCATCGCGGCCGCGGCCATCGCGTCGCTGCTGTTCCTCACCGCCATCCGGCGCATCGGCGGCACCCGCACCGGCGCCCTGATGCTGCTTGAACCTGTGGTGGGCGTGCTGCTTGCGGCAGTGCTGCTGGGCGAGGCGCTCACCCCCATCCAGGCATTGGGCGCGGCCCTCGTCCTGGGCGGCGCACTCACGCTCCAGCGGGTGTCCGAGCCCAACTTGGAGCCGGTGATCGAGACGGCTGCGGGACCCGTGGTCTGACCACGGCGGGGTAAGGTAGCGGGGGCGTCCGCATCGGCGCCAAGCGACACAGGAGAATGCCGGCGATGGTCAGGGTGGAAGGCCTCACGGACCGCGTGGCGGTTGTCACGGGCGGTGGCCGCGGCATCGGCCTCGCCATCGTCAACGCGCTCACCGCCAACGGTGCCCGCGTGGCTACGCTTGACCTGACCCCGCCAGAACTGGACGGCGTGCTGGGCATCGAGGCGGACATCAGTGACGAGGCTGCGGTCAACGCGGCCTTCACCCAGATTGAGCGGGAGCTTGGCCCGGTCACGCTCCTGGTGCTCAACGCAGGCATTCTTCCGCTGGTGCCGCTTGAGGAGACGTCCACCGAGCTCTGGGAGCGGACGCTTGCGATCAACCTGACCGGCGGATTCCTTGTGGCCCGACGAGCGCTACCCGGCATGCGGCAGCTCGGCTACGGCCGGGTTGTGGCGCTTGGCGCGGCGGCGGGCAAGTCGGGCGGCGCAAAGTCGGCCGCCTATGCGGCCTCCAAGGCCGGGCTCATGACGCTCGCCAAGTCCATCGCGATCGAGTATGCCCCCTACGGCGTCACGGCCAACGTGGTGGCCCCAGCCCTCATCGACACGCAGCTCATCGGCGCCACGCGCGAGGTCGCCGGCCGCGTCCCGGTGGGCCGGATGGGCACGGCGGAGGAAGTAGCCGCGCTCGTGGCGTTCCTCGTGTCGAGCGAGGCCGGCTACATCACGGGCGAAGTGGTGGACATCAACGGCGGTACGCTGATCGACTGAGGGGCGCCCGGCCAGCGGGCTCGCTAGTCCTCGTTGAGCTCGAGCGGCCCCTCAGGCACCTCGATCAGGATGCGGCCGTTCTCCACGACCACCGGGTAGACCGCCAGAGGCAGCTCAGCAGGCGGGTCGAGCGCCTCGCCGCTGGCAAGGTCAAACCGGGACATATGCAGCGGACACGTCAGCGACCCGCGCGTGAGGAACCCGCGGTCCAGCTCGAAGTACTCGTGCGAGCACGTGCCCTGTGTGGCGCGGAGGACGCCGCCAACGCGCACCACCAGCACCGGCGACGCCCCGCCGTCCACCCAGGCCATGCGCATTTCGCCCTCGCCGATCTCGTCGGCCCCGAGCAGGTCAATGCGGCGGGTGCCGCCCGGGTGCGTCACGCGGCGGTCGCCGCTCCCCCGCCCGCGAAGCCGGCGGAGCCAGCGGTCCACTTTGCCTCGAGCGCCTCGCGCAGTCGCTCGCGGGCATCCTCAAGCGGGACGCGGGCGACAACGGGCTCAAGAAACCCAAGCACGATGAACTTGCGCGCGTCGTCCGGATCGATGCCGCGGCTCTCCAGATAGAAGAGCTGCGACTCGTCGATGGGGCCAACAGACGAGGAGTGCGCCGCACGGCGGCAGTCCGGCTGATCAATCTCGAGCGACGGGATCGCCACGGCGCGGGCCGCCTTCGACAGGTTCATCCCGAACTCGCCCAGAAAGCTGTCGGTGCCGATGGCGGTCTTCTCGATGGAGATCATGCCCTTGAGATAGGAGCGCGCCTTGTGAAGCAGCACGCCCTTGCTGAGCAGGTGCCCGGTGGTGTCGCGGCCGACGTGGCGGGTGTACGAGGTCAGGTCGTGGAGCTGGTCGTCCGCGCCAAACACAATCTCGGTCTGCTCAACGGTGCTGCGGTCGCCCGCGAGCACGTTGTCCACCCGGGAGCGCACGAGGCGGCCGCCGAGCTGGGCGAGCGCCCAGCGCAGGTCAGCACCTTCGCCGATGCGCGCCGTGCGCTGCTGGAAGACGATCTGGTCTGGGCCGGTCTCCTGAAGGCTGGCCAGCGCAAGCTTGGCGTCGGCTGCGAGGCGGACCTCCGTTGTCAGCGAGAGCAGCGCCTGCCCGCCGGGGACGAGGTTGTCGCCGGCGACGAGCTCTTCCACCACGGACGCCTCGGCGCCCTCGCCCAGCACGATCACCGTGCGGGCAATCTGCGTGCGCGGCTCGCCCACAATCCAGCGGACAACAATGGGGCGATCCACGCGGACTCCGGCCGGCACCACCAGTGCCACACCCTGCGTCCAAGCGGCGCGCGCCATCCAGGCAAACGTGTCGTCGGCCGGCAGCACCGGATCATCCGCAAGCAGCGTCTTGAAGAGGGGGTAGTCCGTGATCGCCAGTTGGCCCAGCGTCATGAAGCGCACGCCAGCGGCAGCGGCCTCGGCTGAGATGGTGGCGACCGTCACAGCCTCGCCGTCCAGCACCAAGAGGCCCGCCGTGGCGTCATCGGCGCCGTGCACGCCCTCGACAACCTCCGCTCCCGAGTCCTGCGCGGTGGGGTACGGCGCGGCTCCGTCAAGGGACGCCGCCCGCAGGTCCACGTACGACGTATAGAGGCGGTTGGGCTCAACGGGCATCGCGGCAAACCGCGCGAACGCCGCCAGCCGGTCCTCACGCATCCACGCAGGCTCGTCGTGACGGTCGCTGATCGCGGTGACAAGCGCCTCGGTGAGGAAGGTGAACGGCAGCTCGTCAGGGGCCCGCCGAGGGGCGCGCGCGGGTCGCTCGATCGCCGCGGTCATCCGAGCGAACCCTCCATCTCGAGCTTGACCAGCCGGTTGAACTCGATGGCGTACTCCATCGGCAGCTCTTTAGTGAACACCTCGAGGAAACCCTGGATCACGAGGTTCTGCGCCTCGTTCTCCGTCAAGCCGCGGCTCATCAGGTAGAAGATCTGGTCGGCCGAGATCTTGCCCACGGTGGCCTCGTGGGTCATCGTCGTGTCGTCCTCGGCGATGTCGATGTACGGGTACGTGTCGCTCCGGCTCTGGTCGTCAAGCATCAGCGCGTCGCAGCGGACGCTCGCCGTGACGCCGGTGGCACCGGGCGCAACCTTCAGCTGGCCGCGATACGTGGCGCGCCCGCCGTCCTTGGAGACGGACTTGGACACGATGCGCGACGTCGTGTTTGGCGCAAGGTGGATCGCCTTGGCGCCGGTGTCCTGGTGCTGGCCCTTGCCGGCGACCGCCACGGAGATGACCTCGGCCCGGGCGCCCTCGCCCACGAGGTAAATTGCCGGATATTTCATCGTTAAGCGAGAACCTGTATTCGCGTCAACCCACTCCACAGTGGAGTTGGCATGTGCGTGCGCACGCTTCGTGACGAGGTTGTAGACGTCGTTGGACCAGTTCTGGATGGTGGTGTAGCGGACCTTGCTGCCAGCAAGAGCAACAACTTCCACCACGGCCGCATGCAGTGAATCTGTTGCATAAATCGGAGCAGTGCACCCCTCGATGTAGTGGACCTTGGCGCCCTCGTCAACGACGATCAGCGTTCGCTCGAACTGGCCCGTGTTCTCCCCGTTGATGCGGAAGTAGGCCTGCAGCGGCAGCGGAACCTCGACGCCCTTGGGCACGTAGACAAACGAGCCGCCGGACCAGACCGCGCTGTTGAGCGCGGCGAACTTGTTGTCCTCCGGCGGGACCACGGTGCCGAAGTACTTGCGGAAGATCTCTGGGTGCTCCTTCATGGCCTGGTCGGTGCCCATGAAGACGACGCCGATCTTGGTCAGCTCCTCGCGGACCGAGTGGTAGACCACCTCGGAGTCGTACTGCGCGCCAACGCCCGCAAGGAACTTGCGCTCCGCCTCGGGGATGCCCAGCTTCTCAAACGTCGCCTTGATCTGCTCCGGAACGTCGTCCCAGGACTTCTCTTCGCGCTCGGACGGCTTGCGGTAGTAGACGATCTTGTCGAGGTCAATCGTGTTGAGCGCGCCGCCCCAGGTGGGCATGGGGCGCTTGAGGAAGTGCTCGTAGGCGCGGAGGCGGAACTGGAGCATCCAGTCCGGCTCGTTCTTGAACGCGCTGATCTCCTTTACCGTGTCCCGCGTCAGGCCGCGCTTGGTCTGGGCGAGATAGACGATGTCGTCGTGGAACGCGTACTGGTCGCGCTCATCCTTGACGAGGTCTCGAGTCGAGGTCATCGCAGCTCCCTGCGGCACAAGGCCGCGGTTGGTGGCGTGGAGTGGGAACGCCGCGGGCGCAGGATGTGGCCCGCGGGCTAATCCCGACCTAAATTATCGGAATTAACTGCCGATCCGTCAACGACCCCGCCCTGACCCCCTTCTGGAGCCCTCCGCGGCCGCTCGCCCGCACGCCCACACGCCCACACGCTGGCTCACCCGGTGAGCCTTCCGGATCCCGCCAGCACGATCCCGCCACCAGGTGAGCCAACGCGCGCGTGGGGGCCGCCTGCGGACCCCGACGGCCGTCCGCCGAGCTCGCATTGGCTCACCCCGTGAGCCCGTGCGCGCGATGACCCATGCGGTGAGCCGCGGGCGCCATAGGCTCTCTCAGGCGGCAGTCGGCCGGTAGCATGAGCCGGTGCGGGACCGCAGCACGGTCCCCGGAGGCGCCTCGGGGATGAGCGAGCCGATGAGCGAGCCGATGAGCGAGCCGAACCCGGCACATCGGCGCCGGACTGGCCACAGGCTGGGCAGGCTGGCGCGGTGGGCGCCAACCTCGATGACGCGCCGCCTGCTGGGGTTCTACAGCCTGCAGCTGCGCCTGCTGTGGACCTGGCGGCCGGGCCGGCGCGCCCTGTTCGTGCGCACCGCCATCAGCTTCGCTGTGGGCATCGCGGCGCTCACGCTCACGGTCTGGTTTGTGCCCGGGATCCACGCCACGGGGCCCGTGTCCGTCGCGGGGGCGTTTGTCGTCCTCTCGCTGCTCAACCTGCTCGTCCGGCCAGTGCTCCTCGCCCTGCTGGCCCCGTTCAGTCCTATTGCACTCGGGCTCGCCACCCTGTTCTTCCAGGTGGCCGGGTTCTATGTGATCGGCGAGACGATGCCCGGCATCAGCGTGGACGGGCCAATCCCGGCGTTCACCGCCTCGTGGGCCTATGCGGTCATCAACGTGACCTTCACGTCAATCCTCTCGTCAAGCAGCGACGACTCGTATTGGGGCGTCCTCGTCCGCCAGCTCGCGCTCAGCCGACACGGCGTGATCCGGACGAATCGACCTGGGGTGGTGATCGTGCAGGTGGACGGCCTTGCACATCCGGTCCTCACCCACCAGGTCCGGGCCGGGCGCGTCCCGTTCCTGTCGCGCTGGGTCCGCAGCGGCGCCATGCGTCTGGACCGCTGGACATGCCTGCTGCCCTCGCAGACGTCCGCATCGCAGGCCGGCATCCTCCACGGCAACAACGGGTTCATCCCCGGGTTCCGCTGGTGGGAAAAGGACCGCGGCCGGATGATGATCTCCAACCGCCCCGAGGACGCGGCCGAGATTGGCCGGCGGGCCTCCGATGGGCGGGGGCTCCTGGCAGCCGATGGGGCGAGCATTGGCAACCTGGTTGCAGGCGACGCGGTCCGCAGCTACATCACGGCGGCCACCATCCGCGACCCGGGCCAGGGTCTCGGCCGAAGCCAGACATTCTTCTCGTTCTTTGCCAGCCCGTACAACTACCTGCACACCATCGCGCTGACGGTGGGCGAGGTGTTCAAGGAATACGTTCAGGCGGCACGGTCCAAACGCAACGGCGTGGAACCGCGGATGGACCGAAGGTTCCCCTACCCCGTCGCCCGGGCCGCCACCAACGTCGCGCTCCGGGCGCTCGCAACCAGCCTCGTGCTGGAGGAGATGTTCCGCGGCACGCCGGTGATCTACGTGGACTACACCGACTACGACGAGATCGCCCACCACTCGGGCCCGGAGCGGGCCGAGACGCTTGACGCGCTTGACGGGGTGGACCGCGTCATCCGGTCCTTGGCGCGGGCCGCTGAGGACACGCCCCGGCCGTACAAGTTCGTCGTCCTGTCAGACCACGGCCAGAGCCTGGGCGCCACGTTCCGCCAACGGTACGGCCAGACGCTCCAGCAGGTGATCACCGGCCTCATGGGCGGGGACGTCCACACCCACACTTCGGTTGACCCGCTGGCGGCCTGGGGCCCAATCGCGGGCGTTCTGGCCGAGACCAGCCAGACGGCGGGCGCCACGGGCCGGCTGACGCGCGCGATGACGCGGTCCAGCCGGGTTGAGGCGGCCGATGCCGCCGCCGCTCTGGCAGCCGACACCACGCTGCCTGAGCTGGTGGTTGCCCCGTCTGGGAACCTTGCCCACGTCTACTTCCCGCGGATGGCGGGCCGCGTGACCGTGGAGGAGATCGAGCGCTCGTGGCCGGGGCTGGTGGCGTCGCTGGGGCGCCATCCCGGTATCGGCCTGCTGATGGCGCGCTCGGGGGCGCACGGGACTGTGGTCGTGGGCGGACGCGGGTCTCGCTACCTCGACACCGAGCGCGTTGAGGGCGAGGACCCTGTCGCACCCTTTGGCGAGCACGCCGTCGCCAGCCTGCAGCGTCTGGCCGGCATGGAGCACTGCGGCGACCTCGTGGCGGTCAGCCTCTTCGACGCCGAAACCGACGAGGTGGCCGCGTTTGAGGAGCTCATCGGTTCGCACGGCGGCATGGGCGGTGCCCAGACCGAGGCATTCATCCTGCATCCGGCCGAATGGACTGTTGACCAGCCGCTCGTGGGCGCCGAGGCGGTGCACCGCCAGCTTCGGCGCTGGCTCGAGCAGATGGGCCTGGGCCCGAAGCCGCAGCTCGACTAGAACGCGAGGCACCCAGGGTCAGGGCGCCGGGGTGTCAGTGGGCGCCGGTGCTGCCGTGGGCGGAGGGGGCGGGGGCGCCGGGGCGGGGGTTGGCGCGGGCTCGGCGGTGGGCGTCGGGGTCGGGGCAGGCGCGGGCTCGGCGGTGGGCGTCGGGGTCGGGGCAGGCGCGGGCTCGGCGGTCGCCGTCGGGGTCGGGGCAGGCGTCGGCGCCGCGGTTGGCGTTGCCGTGGGCGCTGGTGCCGAGGCGGGCTGCCCTGTCGGGGTCGGCGCAGGCTGACCAGTGATCGTGGCCGGGCCGCCCGAAATGCCGCCCGAAGCGCTTGCCTTGAAGTTGGACACGTCGCTGCCGGAGAACGTGCCGCCGGCAGTCAAAGATCCCTGCAGCACAAGGGTGAGGCTGCCCGAATCGGTCCCGATGATCACCGCCAGCGCGGCCCGGCTGAATTTTGCGGCCACCTGGTTATGGTCGTTGAGCGCCGCGGGACCGTCGCTCGGGATACAGGCGCCCTTGTAGCAGAGCTGCAGGGAGGCGAGGTTGATCTCGGAGAGGGTGTGCGGTGCTGGCAGGCCATCCACAAACCCGGTCATCAAGCTCCCGTTGAGGTTGTTCGCCTCGGGCTTGATCCGCACGGTTGCGGCCAGGTTCACCGGAGCGAAGTGGCCGACCATAATTGTCTGCGAGGATCTGGTCTGTGCAGTGAAGGAGGCCGCCGACGTGCTCGCGACCCGCAGGATGTCCCCAAGCATGGGCACGGTGGCGAGGTACTTGCCCTCCACGATGACCTGCCGAGTGTCCCAGATGTCATCCACCGTGTTGGCGTCTCCGCGGGTGACGAACGTGCCATCGGGGTTGACGGCAACGACGCGGTGGGTAACGACGCGCTCGCCCACGCGGAGGATGAGGATCATGCCCGCCTCAACCTTCGCGGGGGCGGGCGCGACCACGATGATGTCCCCGCGTCCAATGGTGGGGGCCATCGAGCCGCCCTCAACCAAAACCAAGCGATACCACGGTGTTCCGAAGATCGCGCCGTCGAC
>JANYAA010000495.1 GCA_025355255.1 Chloroflexota bacterium
GCTTCGGCCGGCCCTGGCGCTGGGGCATTGTGGACGTGGCGCTGGGCGTGGCTGGGCTGCGGCCGCTTGACGACTTGCGCGGCGTGCGCGATGCCGACGGCCGCGTGATGCAGACGACGATCCGCGCCGTGGCCGACGAGATCGCATCGGCGGCCGAGTTAGCGCTGGGCAAGACGGCGGGGCGGCCCGTTGCGCTGGTCCGGGGCGCGCAGCCCCCGCTGGGCGAAGGGTCTATCGGGGACCAGCTGATGCCCGCGGAGACGGACCTCTTCCGTTAACGCCGGAGGGATGCCGGCGCGCCGACGGCGGGCTGCTGCCCACGGGGTACGCTCGTGGACATGAAGATCGGCCTGCAGATCTGCTCGTTCACCTGGCCGGGCGGCACGCCCGCCATCGGCCCCACCCTCGCCCGCGTTGCGCATGACGCGGACGAAGCCGGGTTCGACTCGCTCTGGGTCATGGACCACTTCTTCCAGATCCGCGGTGTCGGCAAGCCCGAGGAGCCCATGCTCGAAGGCTGGACGGCGCTGGGCTTCATGGCCGCACACACAGAGCGGGCACGTCTGGGCCTGATGGTGGGCGGCGTCCACTATCGCCAGCCCGGGCTGTGGGCGAAGGCCGCCACCACCCTCGATGTGCTCTCGGGCGGGCGCGCCTGGCTGGGCATCGGGGCGGCATGGAACGAGGAGGAATCCAACGGCCTCGGCTTCCCCTTCCCGCGGCTGGCCGAGCGCTTTGAGATGCTTGAGGACACGCTGCGCGTGGTCCACGAGATGTGGCAGGGCGAGCGGGGCACGGGCGCGGCGTTCACCGGCACCCACGTCCAGGCGACGCGGCTGCTCAACTCCCCACAGGCGATCAGCCGTCCGCATCCGCCCATCATGATTGGCGGCGGCGGCGAGAAGAAGACGCTCCGCCTTGTGGCCCAGTACGCCGACGCGTGCAACGTCTTTGGCGGACCTGAGGCCATCCACCACAAGTACGAGGTGCTCCGCGAGCACTGCGCTGCCCTTGGCCGCAACCCTGACGAGATTGAACGATCCACGCTGCAGGGCGTGAAGCTGGCCGCGGCGGGCAAGCCGGGCGAGAGCCCGGCACAGGTGGTGGACCGCTTTGGCGAGCTCGCCGACGCCGGTGCCCAGCACGTGATCTTCAGCGTGCGCGACGATGCGGATCCCGCCGTGATGGAGCTGCTGGCGACGCAGGTGCTGCCGGGACTGCGGGCGCTCTAGCGGGCTGCAGCCTCGTTCAGGCGATCCAGCATCGGCGCGGCGTGGAGTCGGGTCAAGATCGCGCGGGAAGCGTCCATCCAGCCGGCAACCTCCGGATCGGCTGCGCCGACCAGCGTCGCCGCCTCCAAGCCCAGCAGCGCCTCGTCCCAGACCAGACCCAACTCGTGGAACGAGGCCAGCGCGGTTCGATAGCCAGCGAGTGCGGAGGCTGGATCGCCCTCCAGAGCCGCCAGACCCGCGCGGATGACCGCCCGATCTGCATCGACCGCCCGGCCGCGCGTTCCCAGCGCCGCCAAGGCGTCCAGCGTCTTGCGCGCGGTCGCGGCGTCGCGGGCTAGCAGCGCCGCTCGCCCCGCCTTCGGCAACGCGTAGGGTGCGTTGAGATCGCTGACGTCCACCACAGCCATCCACGCAGCCGCTGCCTCCGCCCACCGTCCGGCGGCGAAGTGGCATGTGGCGGTCACGTCGAGCGAGCCCGATTGCATGTCCCGATCAGAGGTCGCGTCCAGATCGCGGATCACAGCGTCACGCTCCTCATCCGCCAGCTGGCCGCGGACCGCATCAAAGAGCGCCTTCTGGTTCCGGTTGCCCAGCAGCGCATCGGCGTCCACGTCAAGCTGGCCCATGGCCTCGATGGCCGCCAGCGCCCAGTCCCACTCCCCGGTTCGGCGGGCGTCCTCCGTGGCGTTCATCGTGATCACGATCTCCTGCCCACGCCGGCCAAGCCGCCGGGCAAGATCAATCGCGTCATGCTCCAGCGCTAGTGACTCTGCGGGGCTGTCGAGCGCGATGGCTGAGGTGAGGATGCCAAGCACCGCCACCTGCACATCGGGCAGATTCGCCTCCTGAGCGAGGTGGTAGGCGCCCTGGAGCAGGGCACGCGCCTCCCACAGGCGTCCCAAGTAGAACGCGGCCGCACCCTTTGTCCGGAGCGCCTCGGTGGCCAGCCGCGCATCGCCCAGCAGTTCGGCGGCGGCGAGCTGGCGGTCCGCCACAGCCTGTGAACAGGCGTAGTCGCCGCTGAGGAAGTACGCCATCGAGAGGCAGCGCATGAGGAAGACGAGGTTCGGGTCGTTGTCGCCGAGGTCGCTGTAGCGCTCAAACGCCGTCTGGAGGTAGGCGCACCCCTCATCGCGGCGACGGGCGTCCACCATCGTCTGGCCGTACCAGCCCGCCAGCCGGGCGGCTGCGGAGCGATCGCCAAGCGCCTCCACGGCTTCCAGCGCCAGCCCCAGGTCGCGGAACGCCGGCTCAAACCGCACGGCACGGTTGGCGGCAATGCCGGCGAGCTCCAGCAGCTCAACCCGGCCGCGCGGATCCGTCGTCACCTCGAGGGCTTGCGAGTAGAAGGAGAGCGCCTGACTCTGCGAGCCAAGCCGGTCCGCGCGGGACCCGGCGGCCATGAGCGCAGCGCGCGCCAAGCCTGCCAGCTCGTCCGCCTCCGAACCATCGGACGACGAGCGATAGGCCGCCTGGTAGTGCGCGGCAACGGCGCCTGCCAGCTCCTCCTCGCCAATCGCCTTGAAGTAGCGCGCGGCGGCCATGTGGCGCGACCGGCGGTCCCGGAGCGAGAGCGTGCTGTACGCAACCTCGCGGATCAGCGCCTGGACAAACGCGTACTGGCCGCGCTCTGGGCTGCGCGGGTCCACCTCCACGCGAACAAGGTCGCCACGCACAAGCCGCTCGAGGCCGGTCGGTAATTGGGCGGCCTCAAGGCCGGAGATGGCACCCAACGCGTCGGCCGTGAACGATTGTCCAAGCACAGCGGCGTCCTGAACCAGGGCGCGGTCAATGGGCTCAAGAGCGTCAAGGCGCGCGGCGATCAGCGCGTGCAGCGAATCTGGCACCGCCAGCTCGCCCAGCTCGCCTGCCGGCGTATAGCCCCCGCCCGGAAGCTCCACCAGCCGCCCGTCCGCAACGAGCATCCGGACCGTCTCCACTGCGTAGAGCGGGATGCCGTCGGCGCGGGCGATGATCGAGCGGGCCGCGGCTTCGGGCAGCCCGGGTACCAGCCCCGCCAGCAGGGCCCGCATCGACGCCTCATCGAGCGTCTGGAGGTCCAGCGCGAGGAACGCCCGGCGGCCAGCGCCCCAGTCGGGCCGCCGATCCAGCAGGTCCGGGCGCGCAAGCGTGATGATCAGGATCGGGACGTTGCGGCTCCACTCCAGCAGGTGCTCGATGAAGTCCAGCGTGCCCGTATCGGCCCATTGGAGGTCCTCGAAGAGCATCGCCACGATGCCGCTTGCCGCAAGCCGCTCGAAGAAGAGGCGCCAGGCGGCAAACAGCGCGGGCTGGCCGCCCGCCGGGGCCTCGCCAACGCCCAGAAGCGCAAGCAGGGCGGGCTCGATGCGCTGGCGCTCGCCCTCATCGGGGACATATGCGGCCACCATCTCCGAGATGCGCGTCCTCGTTGTGGCCGTGTCATCCGTCTCGAGCAGTCTGGCGCGACTGCGGACCATCTCGCCGAGCGCCCAGAACGTGATCCCCTCGCCATACGCGGGCGAGCGGCCCTC
>JANYAA010000019.1 GCA_025355255.1 Chloroflexota bacterium
TCCGCCAGCGGCACCGACGCCGCATCGCGGTCTGCCCGCTGGCCCAGCCACCAGCGCTCATCGTCCAGCAGCGTCAGGCGCCGCCCCACAGCCTCGTCGAGCGCCCCCGTGACCAGCGTCAGGAGGGCCTCCGTCATGCCGTCGACGGCTGCGGCCGCGGCGATCGCGTCGGGCGACGGCGCAGCCCCAGGGACGGCCCCTGGCGCAGGGGCGGGCCGAACAAATCGGCGCAGGTGGCCAGTGCGGTCCAGCGCCACCGCGATCTCGCCCAGCATCCCCGCAAAGCTGACCGGCTCACCGCGGAGCTTGAGCACCTCCACGGCCGCGTCCACCACCGCTTGCGTGGCGTCGGCCTCCTGGAACGGCGCGTCCGCCACATGCTCTGGCGCGGAGAAGAGCCGGTCCGAGCGGACCAGATCCGGGTCGCCAGCGCCGCCCCGCACCGGCGGCAACGCCACGTTGGCGCGTGTACGCGGCCCTCCCGGAACACTGCCAGAGCCCGGCGGGGCAAGCTCCACGGAGCCCCCCGCAGGCCCGCCCGCCTCGGCCGTCCGCGCGCCAACCAGACGATATCCGGCGGCTACACCGCCCAGCACCGCGGCCACCAGCGACTCGGGCGCCGCATCGTCAAGCAGCAGCACGGTGCGGGCATCACGCGCCAACGCCGGCGCGACGCCGCGCAGCGAGCGCGCCACCGCGGCCACCTGCCGGGAGCGCGACGGCTTCAGCGGTGTGCCGTACAGGAGATCGAGGGGCAGCGCCGCGGCGGCGAAACGGCCAAGCGCCCACGCCGTGCCGTGGAAGGTCCAGGCGAGGCGCTCCATGCTGCCCACCTGCGGCAGGGTGCCCAAAACGAGGCTCACCCGCGGGCGGACGCTGCGTGCCGCGAGGTACTCCACCTCGAGGCCAATGGCCCCAAGGCCTTGGGCGTTGTCCTGACGCAGAACGGCGGTCGCGGCGCCCTCGTACAGGCTCCGCAAGTCTTCGCCCAGGCGCGCGGGCACCGGTCCCCAGATCCCTGACTCCAGCCGCTGGATCAGCCCTCGGACCGCCCGCACGCCCTCCTCAAACGCCATCCAAGGGTTGCGCTCCCGCCAGGTTGCGCCACCTGGAACCTTCACGTGGCCGCCGCTGATCTTGAGCGCGGCGATGCGCCCGCCCGCGCCGCCGAGTCGACTTGCGGGGGCAACCGCGTGGAGCAGGGCAAGGCGCAGCGCCGCCTCGATGGGCTCGGCCCGCAAGTCGCCTTCAACACGGCTGAGGATGGCCGCGAGCGCGGCGAGCTGGCGCGGCGTGTGCAGGTCAAGCAACTCGTCGGGCAGAGCGGCTTGGTCAGATGTCGGGGCAAAGCGTTCACGCAGCAGCGTGCGCACCAAGGCGTCGTCCTTCTCGGAGACACGCTCCAGATCGGCGGCATCCAGCGGGGCCTCGCGCTTCTCGCCCCCGCCAATCTGCGCCTTGCACACACCGCAGCGGTAGTGCTTGCTGACGGGCCGGGCGACAGGCTTGTCTCCGTCACCACCGGCTGGCTCAGTAGACCAGGTGAACTCGTCCACCACGACCGGCCGCGCGCAGGTGGCGCATCGGGTGCCGTAGCGGTACGCGATCCAGGCCTTGAGCGAGTTGTCGCGGCGGGCGGATGCGCCAAGCGACTGGACAGCGGCGTCGAGGTGGCGCAGGTCCGGCGGCCGCAGCACCACCTCGGCCAGCAGCCGGTCCAGCGGCGTGCTCTCGAGCGTGACCGCGCGCCGCTGGGCGTCAATCGCCGCGCGGGCGATCCAGCCGCCGCGGCCAAACGGGTCAAGGACGATGTCGCCCGCCACCGATGCCGCCTCAAGCCTCGAAGCGACCAGCGAGGGAGGCGGGGGCGGCGCGAGATGCTCCCAGTAGGGCAGCACGATGCCGGGTTCGGCGTGTACCTGGAACGCGCGATCCGCCATGCACCGATTGTTGCAGAGCCGCGGCGGACAGGCGCCAACCGCGCGCTACGACGTCTACCCCAAACGCCCAGGCGCCACAGGTGATGCGCCGGGACCGGCGATCAGGGCTCCTCGAGCTCGTCCGTCTCCTCGACAAACGCCTCGTCGGTGGTCTCGTCGGGCGGGAGGACGTGGCCGATGTCTTCGATGCCCTCGTCCTCGACGTCGTCCTCGAGATCGTCCTCGAGATCCTCGTCCTCGCGGAGCAGCGTGCCCTTGGTGTACGGGCGCATGTCCGTGGACTTGGCGGCGGTTGGGAAGCTCACCTTGCCGTAGTTGCGCGGGTCCTGAAAGACCTCGCGAATGATCAGGCGGACGTCCTTGTCGCCGAGGCTCGTGACCCCCGCGAGATACTGGTTGCCCTCGGCCATGAGCTTGAGCAGGCGGGCTGCCACGCGCGGTTCCACAATGCCGATGCGGACGCCGTTGCTGATGGCGATGAGCCGGTTGCTCTCGGGCGTGAGCTCCACCGCGTCGCCCGGGTTGACCTGGGCAAGCTCGCCGGAGCGGGCGAGGTTCGTCAGGTGGGCGAATCCGGTCTTGCCGGTCTCCTCCACGAAGATGCTGACCGGCGCCTTCGAGCCGGGCTTGGCCGGCACAGTCTTCTCCCCTGCCTCCACCAGGAGCACCTTGAGCCGGTCGATGTTGCGCTCAGCGATGCGGTTGGTGGGATCGAGGGCAAGGGCCTTCTGATAGTGCTCTCGTGCGGCGCCCAGCTCGCCCAGCTCCCAAAGCGCCTTGGCAAGGCGGTTCTCGGACTCGGAGTCCGGGCCAAGCTCCAGCAGGCGGCGGTTGGTCTCGGCGGCTTCAGCCCAGTGGGCTGCAGTGGCGTGGGCGATCGCCTGCTCGGCCAGATGTCGCTTCAGGCGGGTCTGGCCTGCAGGCGTCTGGGCGGCGGCGTCGATCTCGGGGAAGGTCACGGAGTGGTGTTCCTTTCGGTCCGGCAGGACCGGCATCGGGGCGGCAGGGCGAAGGCAGCCATGCAGAATCCGCTGCAGTCGCGGGCACGTGTTTCTAGCATCAGCAGGGCGGCGCGTCAAACGGGCGGCCGGCCGGTCAGCCGCGGAGGCGCACGTTCCAGGCCACCACGACCAGCACGAGCAGCGCCAGCAGCACCATCTCCCAAAGGAAGCGCGACTCCCGGCGGCGGGGTGACGGCGTCCCGTGGAGTGCGTCCCACAGGTAGAACACGAGCGTCAGGACCGCCGGAGCCACCAGACGCGGCAAGTCCATCGCGCGCACGGCACCTGCCGCCGCCGCCACGACGATGGCGTACGTGATGGCGGACCGCATCGCCAAGCCGGCCGCGCCGTATCGGAAAGCCGCCACGCGGTAGCCGAGGATCAGGGCGATCAGCGCATCGTCCAGCGTCATGACGAGGAGCCAGCCCTCCGAGAGCGGTGTGACCCCCGTCGCCGCGGACCCTGCGGGCTCCGCCAACCCGCCCGGCACCAGCGCGGCGATCCCGGTGAAGGCGATGAAGACCGCGATGATCGCGAGCAGGAGCAGCAGGGGCCGGTCTGCCTCGTCAGGGCCGCGCGGATGGGAGAGCATGCGGATCTCAAGGGCAAGGATCCGGTCCAGCAGCACGGCGAGCAGGGCGATGGCCACCAACAGCCACGGCCCAGGGGTGACCAGGTGGATGGCTGCCGCCGACCCGCCCGCGAGGATTGCCGGGACCAGTAACGCCTCATACGGCCGCGTCGTGGCCTGGTCGCCGCCAAGGACCGCAACGCCAGCGACGAGGACCACAACCGGCAGCAAGCCGGCAATCAGGAACGAGTCGGCGACCGGGACGAGCATGGACAGCCCGACGAGGATCATCACCGCGACAACAAGTTCGCGGCGCGCCGAGGTCGAATACGGCTGCGGGGCGTGCATCGCGAGCGATGGTACGCGGCGGCGGGACGTCCGGCGTGCTAGACGCGCGACGGCTTGGCGGCCACCCAGGCGAGCAGTTCTGGGAGCGAGCGCGTGTTGAGCACCTGACCGGGCTCAACCCAGGCACGGCGCGCCTGGTCAACGCCCCAGCGCACGAAGTCCAGCTCCTCAGTCCGGTGGGCGTCCGAGTCGATCGAGAGCAGGCAGCCCATGGCCACGGCTCGCCGTGCCCGCTCGGGCGCAAGGTCAAGACGCGGCGGCGACCCGTTGATCTCGAGGGCCGTGCCCGTAGCCGCGGCCGCCTCGTAGACCGCATCCCAGTCGATGTCAAGGTCCGGGCGCTCATTGAGCATGCGGCCCGCCGGGTGCGCGATGACATCCACGTGCGGGCTGCGGATGGCGCCGATGGTCCGCGCGGTCAGCTCGGCCCGCGTCTGCCGCCGCGCGACATGCACCGAAGCGACCACGAGGTCAAAGCGCGCGAGGAGGTCGTCGTCGTAGTCAAGGCGGCCGTCAGCGCGGATCTCCAATTCGCAGCCGTGGAGAAGGCGGAAGCCCGGGTCTGTACCGGGCGGGACGGCGCCAGACGCTGCCTCGGCGGCAAATCGCGCGTTGATCGTCGCGAAGATCGCCCGCTGCAGCTCCACGCGGTCCGGCGTTAGCCCCTTGGCGATCGCGAGGCTCTGGCTGTGGTCGGTCAGCACCTGGTAAGCGTACCCGCGGCTGCGGGCAGCCTCAGCCATCGCCTCGATCGTGTGGATGCCGTCACTCCACTCTGAGTGCGAGTGAAGGTCACCGCGCAGGTCCGCCCGCGTGATGAGCCTTGGGAGCCGACCTGCGTGCGCGGCGTCAACCTCGCCTTGGTCCTCGCGCAACTCGGGCGGCACCAGGTCCAGATCAAGGAACCGGTAGACGGCCGCCTCGTCGGGCATCGTGCGCAATTCGGCGTCCGCGCCTGCTGCAGGCTCGCCGTCGGGGGCAAGGCGCAGAAACCCCTTCTCGGACAGGGACCAGCCCCGCTCCCGAGCAATCCCCCGCAGCGCAACGTTGTGCGCGGCAGAGCCCGTGAAGTGGACGAGGCAGGTGCCAGAGGCCCCTTCGGGCATCACCATGAGGTCCACCTGCGGTCCGCCGCGCAGGACCACGCTCGCCTTGGCGTGGCCAGCGCCAAGCACGCGGTCCACGTCGGGCAGCGTGGTGAAGCTGGTGATCGCCGCGTCCACATCCGACGTCTCGACGAGAAGGTCCAGATCCCCGATGGTCTCACGCCGCCGACGCAGGGATCCTGCCTGGATCACGCGGGTGACGCCTGGAACGGCAGCTAGAACTGCGGCAATCGCGTCGGAGATGGCCTGCGCCCGGTCAATCAGCATGCGGTCCGGCCGCGAGGCAAGCTGCTCAATCCCCTCGACGATCCGCGCCTCGGTTCCCGCGGAGATCCCGGGCAGCACGCGCAGCTGTCCGGCCACCGCCGCTTGGCGCAGCGTCTCTACGGTCTCGATCTCCAACGCCTCCCAGACGGCGCGGACGGTCTTCGGGCCGACGCCCGGGATCTCCAGCAGGTCGGTCAGGGTTGCGGGCAGCTCGGCGCGCAGATGCTCGTGGAACGCCATGCGCCCGGTCGTCGCGAGCTCGGTGATCTTGTCGCCGATGGCAGAGCCAACGCCGGCGAGCGGTCTGCGCTCACCGCCGGCATACACGACCGAGACGTCGAACGGCGCGTGCGCGATGGCGTCGGCAGCCTTGTGGTAGGCCACGGTCTTGAAGACCAGCTCGCCCTTGATCTCGAGCAGGTTGCCAATCTCGTGGAAGATGCGAGCCAGCTCGTCGTTGGACGGCAGGCCTGTCGGCGCATTCAGCTGGGTCACAACCCCATGGTACGAGGGCGGACGCGCGGGGTCAGGCAGCGGCCACCCGGTTGCGCCCGGCGCGCTTGGCCGCGAGCAGCGCGTGGTCCGCCCGCTCCACAACCTGCGCGAGGTCCACCTCGGCCGAGGTGGCCACCGCGACCCCGACGGAGACCGTGACCGAGCCCGCACCGAGGCTGCGGAAATCAAGTTCGGCCACACAGCGCCGAACCCGCTCTGCCACCTCCAGCGCAACCGCCTCGCCCGGATGGCGCAGGACCACGGCAAACTCCTCGCCGCCGAAGCGCGCGGGCACATCACCTTCGCGCACGGCGCCCGCGATGGCTTGGGCGACCTCGCGAAGGATGTGGTCGCCGATCGCGTGGCCGAACCCGTCGTTGAGGTTCTTGAACCGGTCGATGTCGATCATCAGGATGCCCACGCGGTCGTCGGCCCGCCTCCGCTTGGCAAGCAGCGCGAGGTACTCGTCAAGGGATCGGCGGTTCGGCAGCCCGGTCAGCGAGTCCGTTGCAGCGCGCATCTCAGCATCGTGGAGCGTGTAGGCGCGCGTGAGCGCGAAGGACGCCTCGGTGGCCGCCCCTTCCAGCAAGCGGGCGGCTCGGCCGTCCCATGCGTCGTCGGTCCGACGAGCGAGGACGATCGCGCCTTCCACACGGCCGCCAATCCGCAGCGGCACAGCCAGCGTGTTGTGCAGGCCGTAGTCGGAGTGCAGGCGCGCGGCAATCCGGTCGGCGACCCGCTGGTCGGGTGCGGTCTCGCGGAGCATCGGATCCCGACGGCCCGGGTCGTCCAGTTCGGCCAGCGATAGATAGGTCCGCGACGGGTGCGACCCTGTCCGGGTAGACGAGACGGTCGCCTCCAGGCTGCGCGCGTCCGGCTGGCGGCGAACCACTCCGACGTGATCGGCCCCGGTAGCTGCGCCAAGCTCATCCACGATGGCGGTGACGATGGCGTCCGGCGACACGGAGCTCGACAGCCGGCGCAGGATCCGGGCGAAGTTCTCCGCCTCCGCCCGCCTCGCGCCTTCGACAACGGCCAGCTGGCCGCGCTCCTTGACCGCCGCGATCCCCAGCAGCGCCAGGGCGGTCAGCTTCGCCAAGTCTGCGACGTTCCTCTCGGTGAGAAGCTGCAGGATCTCGAAACCGGTGAGGAGGGCGAAGACCACGAAGAACGGCCGACGGACAACGGTCGCGATCCCTGCCAACCGGCTACCGCCGCCGCCCTGATCCCCCGACATTCCGTTGTGCATCGCCGCGTTATGGCTCCGCTTGGTGCCCGGTGGCCATCACAAGCTGTGCGGGCATCGGCTCCCTGTCAGCGAACCCGGCGCCGGTGCGGATCAGGCTTCCGCCAGCGCGCTTCGCAGCATAGAGGCGCTCGTCTGCCGCCGCCAACAGGTCTGCCGGGGCGCGCCCGCCAGCGGGGTAGGTGCTGACGCCAATGGAGGCGCCCAGCTGATACGGACTCCGGCGGTCGCTCTCAAACGGAGTGGTGCGGAAGGCCTGTTGGAGACGCTCGGCGACCACGGCCGCGCCCGCCTCATCGGTGTCGGGCAGGATCAGGGCGAACTCATCTCCGCCATATCGTGCAGCAACGTCCGAGGCACGAAGCGCTGCGCGGATGAGGCTGGCGGCAAACGCCAGCACCCGGTCGCCGTAGATGTGGCCGAACGTGTCGTTGACGAGCTTGAAGCCGTCGAGGTCAAGCATCATCACGGCCACGGGCTGCCGTGTCCGGGACGACCGCACCACCTCTTCGGCAAGGCGCTCGTGAAGGTAGCGGTGGTTGAAGAACCCGGTGAGCGGATCGCGGTCGGCGAGATTGCGCGCCTCTTCGTAGACGCGGGCGTTCTCAAGTGCCATGGCCGCCTCATGGGCCATGGTCCGCGCCATGGTGAGCCACTCGGGATCTGCGGCGGGGCGTCCCGCAGTCGTGATCTGGACCACGCCAACGGGTTCGCCCTTGACGACGAGTGGCAGGATGACCAGGCCGCCGAGACCGGCGCTGCGCAGCCTCGAAGCATCGAGAGGATCCGTTGCGGGATCCTGAGCGTCCACGATCGCGACGGCACGGTCACGCAGCGCCTGCCGAATCGCGGGGCTGCCATCGGACGACCCAAGCGTTGCGGCGCATGCATCGTGATCCGACGGCTCGCACGCGAGTGCGCGCAGGCTACCGGTGACGCTGTCCAGATCGCTCACAACGACCATGCTCGACCCGGTGGCGGCGCCGAGGTGGCGCGCAATGATCGCCGCCACATCATTGGGGTTCAGCGACCCGCCGAGGGCGCTCGCCATGTCAAGGAGTCGACGCTGCTCAGCAGCCAGACGCTCGGCTTCGGCCAAGTTGGCGGCACCGGCAAATGCCGTGGCGGCCAAGTCCGCGAGGATGGTCAGGATCCGCAGATCCTCCTCGTCAAACGGCCTGGTCCCGAGGCGCGACAGGGTCACGACGCCCACGAGCGCCTCGTCGCGGCGCATCGGCGCCGCGAGCAGCGATTCGGGTACGTCCATCGCCCCGGCTCGGCCAAGCCCGTGCGGCTCGCGCCGCGCATCGTCGATCCGCATGGGGCCAATCCGGGCAGCAAGGCCCGCGAGTCTGCTAGCGACGTGCGCCCTGAGGCCGCTGGTGTCGCCGCCGGGAAGCGCGTCGGCCGCATCCTGTGTGAGGACCGGCGCGAGGGCGTCATCGTGCTCCCCAAGAAAGACCGCGGCGCTGTCAAAGGCGATGACGCGGATGATCTCCTCGAGCAGCACGGTCGCGACATCGCCGGGGCTGCGGCCGATGCTCATCCGCCGCGCCGCATGGCTGATGGCGCGCACCTGGGCATCACGGCGGCCTTCGGCGGCGCGCGCCCGGCCAACCAGTGCACCGGTGGTGAGGATCGTGCCGCCGATGGTGAAGTCGAGCGCGAAGATCACATCGCCGATCGACGACGGACCGCCCGCGAGCGCCCAGCCCGCGGCGCCCAGGAGCAGGACGAGGACGCCAGTCACAAGGACGATGGCGTGGATGCCGACGGACGGAAGCCAGAAGGCGCGGCGAGGGCGGCGCGCGCGGCGGTGGGGTGTCATCGAGGTGTGGTCCTGCACAACGCGGATGCTGCCAGCACGCACCACGTTGCGGCACCAGTCGAAGGTACCGACCGGGCGTGATCTCCCTGAGCAGGGGTACGGGGTACGCCCGTACCCCTGGGACCTACGCGGTGGCGCCAGATCCCGTGCTGAACGCGGGCCAGGCGAAGCGTGCCGACTCCGGCCGGGCCAGCCAGTCCCGGAAGCTGCCCGCCGCCGCGTCCTTGGGGGACAGGCTTGTCGCCGCAACCGGCCACGCAATGGCGAGATCGGGATCGTCCCACCGGATGCCCGACTCGCACGCCGGGTTGTACTCGCCGGTGCAGAAGTACTCGATCTCGGTGATGTCCGAGAGCGCGGCGAACCCCCGGGCAAACGAGGCTGGGGCCCAGAAGAACACCGGCTCCTCGGCGGACGCCTCAACCGTGACCACCTGGCCCAGCGTCGGCGAACCGGGGCGGATGTCGGCGGCCACCATGAACGCCCGGCCGGTGAGCACGCGCATGAGCTTGCCCTGGGGCGGGTCCCACTGGAAGTGGAGACCGCGGACCACGCCAAGCGCAGAGCGCGACTGGTTCACCTGCAGAAAGCGTGTCGGCAGGCCCAGCTCCGCAAAGGCGCCCTCGCGGAACAGCTCGCCAAACCAGCCGCGCTCGTCGCCAAACGTCTTGGGTCGGACGATGCGGACCTCAGGGATTGAGGTCGCCTCCACGGTGAACGGCACGCCGCGGCCTACATCATCACGAGGCCGCCATCCACCGCGAGCACCTGGCCCGTGATGTACGCGGCCTCGTCAGACGCGAGGAAGGCGACCGCATTGGCGATCTCGTCCGTGGTGCCGAAGCGCCCCAGCGGCGTGCGCTCGGTGATCTGCGCCTTGAGCGCGTCCGGCAGATTCTGGGTGAGCTCCGTGAGCACAAAGCCGGGCGCCACCGCGTTGACGGTGATGCCGCGTGAAGCGAGCTCTCGGGCGGCGGCCTTCGTCAGTCCGATCAGCCCGGCCTTGGCCGCGCTGTAGTTGGCCTGTCCGGTCTGGCCCGCCTGGCCCGAGACGCTCGTGATGTTGATGATCCGGCCGCCGCGGGCCTTGAGCATGGGCCGGGTCACCGCCTTGAGCGCGTAGAAGGCCCCCGAGAGGTTGGTGTCGATGACGTCAGTCCACTCGTCGCCGCCCATCCGCATGATCAGGTTGTCGCGGGTGATGCCGGCGTTGTTGACCAGGATGTCGATCTTGCCGAACGCGTCGAGCGTGGCCTTGACCATCGCATCGGCACCCTCGGCGGACTTGGCGTCGGCCTGGATGGCCAGCGCTCGACGACCCAGCGCCTCAACCTCGAGCACGGTGGATGCTGCGGCGCCGGCATTCCCGCGATAGCTGAACGCGACATCGGCACCCTGGCGGGCGAGGCGCAGCACGATCGCCCGGCCGATGCCGCGGGAGCCGCCGGTCACCAGCGCGGCACGTCCGGTCAGGTCGATCATCGTTGGGGCCTCCTGGGAAATCCGGTCAGCGGGGGTGGTGGGCGTGCTCGGGCTCGCCAGGCACAACGTCGGAGAGGTCAAGGTGTCCGGGCAGCGGCCGAGCGAGGATCTCGGCCAGGGCAGGCGGCACGGGATCCACGGAGTCCCAGTCCACCGGCAGGCGGACCGAGACATCCTCGGGTTTAACAGCGGCGTCGCCGATGAGCCCGCGGGCG
>JANYAA010000097.1 GCA_025355255.1 Chloroflexota bacterium
GGCTGGATGCCCGAGAAGATCAGCGGGCGCGGCGCCGCCAGGGGGGCGAGGGCAGGGGAGGGGGCGAGTTCGACGGTCATCGTCCCGGAGTGTAACGGAGCGCGGCGGGGCGACGACGCGGCAGAGTCATTGCAGGGGCCAGTCCGGATGCGGCACCGCGACGAGCTCCAGCCCGACGATCCCAGCAAAGTCCTCTGGGTTGCACGTGTACAGCGGCAGTCCGTTGGCGATCGCGATTGCGGCAATCATGGCGTCGAACGTGCGTGCGGCCGCCTTGCGTCCGGACCGACGGAGGTCTGACGCCACCCGCGCAAATGCCCGAGCAGCGTGGGCATCAAACGGCAGCGGCTCAAACTCTGTTTCGGCCTGCTGCACCTGCGCCAGTCGTTGCGCGCGAGTGGCCGGATCGTCGGTGACCAATGGCCCGACAGAAAGTTCTGCGAGCGTCACAGCCGAGATGTACGCGCGCTCGGGCAGGATCGACGTGTCATGGATCCGCGCCAGCAGAACCAGCGTGCTCGTGTCGAGCAGGCCGTCGGGGCGACCTATCACAGCCGCGTGTCGAGGATCGCGTCGATGTCCTCGCGCAAGCTCACCGGGTCAACGGGCGGGAGCCGGCGCCAACGCGCCAGCAGTTGGTCTATGGGGACACCCAGGGGCGTGGCCGGAATGAGTTGTGCCACAGGCCGCCCGTCGCGTGTGATCGTGATGGGCTCACCTGCCTGGACGCGGTCGATCACTTCGCCGCCGTGGTTGCGCAGATCGCGGATCGTTACTTCTGCCATGCCACGATTGTATCACCGGTGATACTAGACCCTCCTGCTGACGCCGACTCGGCGCCTCTGGCGTGACTGGGGGGTCGCGGATCGCCCTACCGGAACGGGTGCTGCGGGCCCGGCAGTCCCCGCTTGAGCACGTTTGGGGCACCGGGGACCTGTTGGGGCACAACGATCGGGGACTGGTGGTCCCGCACCGCCGCTACACGCTGGGAATCCGCGACTGGGGTCACGCCGCGACGTGCACGCACGGCGGCAGGAACCGGGCGCACGCCCGCACGCCCGCGTTCGGTACCATCGCCCGAGCAAACCTGCCCAAGCTGCGAGTTCCATCCCGTGAGCGTTCAGCCCCTCCGCGTCGGCGTCATCGGCGCCGGCACCGTCGGCCGCGAGGTCGTACGCGCGTTCCTTGAGCGCTCGCCGCGCCTCAGCCCCGCCGACGGCCGGCCCATCGTCCTTGCCGCCGTTGCCGAGAAGTTCACCGAGCGGGCCATCGCCAACGGCATTCCGGAGTCGCTGCTCACGGACGCCCCGGCGCACATGATCGCCAGCGGCAACTGCGACGTCATCGTGGAGACGATGGGCGGCGACGAGCCGGCCCGCACGCTGGTCAGGGCCGCGCTGGCCGCGGGCATCCACGTGGTGACGGCGAACAAGCACGTCGTCGCCCATTACGGCGCGGAGCTTGAGGCGCTGGCCCGCGCCAACAACACGGTCTTCCGCTTTGAGGCGGCCGTTGGCGGGGGCATCCCGCTGCTTGGCCCAATCGCGCAGGACCTCGCCGCGAACCGGATCACGCGCGTGCGCGGCATCGTCAACGGCACCACCAACTACATGCTCACCGCGATGGCGCGCGAGGGCCGCGACTACGCCGAGGTGCTCCGCGAAGCGCAGGCGAAGGGCTACGCCGAAGCCGACCCGACAGCCGATGTTGAAGGGCTCGACGCCGTCAACAAGATTGTGATCCTGGCCCGGCTGGCGTTTGGCACCTGGATTGCGCCGGAAGCCGTGAGCAATCGGCCCGGCTCCGCGACGGGCGCCCCGGGCAAGCCCGGCATCACGGGCGTCACCGCGGACGACGTTGCCGCGCTGACCGCAGAAGGCCGAACCCTGCGCCTCATCGCCACCACCGTGCTCGCCGACGACGGCGCCATCGAGGCCTCCGTGGTGCCCACCGCGGTCCCGGCTAACTCGGCCTTCGGCCGCTGCGGCGGCGTGCTCAACCGCGTCGAGGTGGACGGCCTGCCCGTCGGCCGGGTGGCCTTCGAAGGCCCCGGCGCGGGCGGTCCCGCTGCTGCCGCCGCGGTCCTGTCGGACATTGTGTCGATCGCGCGCGGCCTCGGCTCCACGTGGGGCGGTTCGCCCATCGTTGACCGCCAGGGGATCGTCGTCCGTCCGGTGGCCGCCGAGTGCGTGATGGCCCCGTCCGGCGCCTGCTACCCCGTCGGAGACTGACCGCCATGCCGCAGATCACGCCCAACCCGCAGGCCCATCGCCCGCGTCTGGTCGAGCGCTACCGCGACTTCCTCCCGGTCACCGGCTCCACCCCCGTGGTCACGCTGGGTGAGGGCGCCACGCCGCTGGTCCACGCGCGTCGCCTGGGCGCGAGCATCGGCGTTCCCAACCTGCACCTCAAGATCGAGGGCCAGAACCCCACGGGCTCCTTCAAGGACCGCGGCATGGTGATGGCCATCGCGAAGGCCCTTGAGTCCGGCGCCACGTCCGTGATTTGCGCGTCCACGGGCAACACCTCGGCATCGGCTGCCGCATATGCCGCCGCAGCAGGTCTCGAATGCGTGGTGGTGCTGCCGGCCGGCAAGATCGCCGTTGGCAAACTGCTCCAGGCGCTCGTCTTTGGTGCCCGCGTGATCGCGGTGCGCGGCAACTTTGACGAGGCGCTCAACGTGGTGCGCGCGCTGTCCGAGCAGGACGACCATCCCATCACGCTGGTGAACTCCGTCAACCCGTTCCGCCTTGAGGGCCAGAAGACGGCCGCGTTTGAGGTGGTGGATGATCTGGGCCGCGCGCCTGACATCCTCGCCATCCCCGTGGGGAACGCCGGGAACATCAGCGCGTACTGGCGCGGGTTCCGCCAATACCGCGACGCGGGCTTCGCCAACTCCACGCCGCACATGTGGGGCTTCCAGGCGGCCGGCGCCGCGCCACTGGTTGCCGGCCACCCAATTGACCATCCGGAGACCATCGCCACGGCCATCCGGATTGGCAACCCGGCGTCGTGGGACCTGGCGATCGCCGCTCGTGACGACTCTGGCGGCCGCATCGACGCCGTCACGGACGAGGAGATCCTCGCCGCGTATCGCGCGCTGTCCAGCATGGAAGGCGTGTTCTGCGAGCCGTCGTCGGCAGCGTCCGTGGCGGGCTTGATCAAGGCCGCC
>JANYAA010000144.1 GCA_025355255.1 Chloroflexota bacterium
CCTGCCAGCTCAGGCCGAAGCGGTCTTTGAGCCAGCCGCACCGGCTGGCCGTGCCGCCGTCAGCGAGGAGCGCGTCCCAATAGTGGTCCACCTCGGCCTGGTCGGCGCAGTGGATCTGGAACGAGACCGCCTCGGTGAACGGGAACTCGGCGCCGCCGTTGAGCGCGACGAACTTCTGGCCAAGCACGGTGAACTCGACGGCCATCACGTCGCCCCGCTTCTGGAACGGCGTGTCGGTCTCAACGCGGGTCACGGACTCCACGCGGCTGTCCGGGAAGACGGCGGCGTAGAACTCGGCCGCCTCGCTGGCGGTTCGGCTGTAGAACAGGCAGGGGGTGAGCGTGGGCATGGCTGCAGCCTCGGGCGGGACGACGGGGGTGGCAGACGCCAGCGTACGCCAGCCACATCTCGAGGGCTTCCGCCGCCGCGGGTGCACAATCGGGAGATGCAGACGCAGCGCGTTCCCGTTGCCGAGGGTGTGGACCTGGCGGTCAGCCTCTGGACCCCTGACGGCCCGCCAGCCGGCCCAACGTTTGTCCTCGTCCACGGTCTGGCGTCCAACGCGCGGCTGTGGGACGGGGTGGCGGCCCAGCTGGTGGCCCGCGGCCATACCGCGGTGGCGGTGGACCTCCGCGGCCACGGGCGATCCGCCAAGCCGGACGGCCCCTACGACGTGCCCACCGTGGCGGACGACGTGGCTGCGCTCATCCGCGGGCTCAGGCTGGACCGGCCCATCGTTGCGGGGCAGTCCTGGGGCGGGAACGTGGTGCTGGAGCTTGCCGCGCGCCACGGCGACCTGATCCGCGGGATCGTCTGCGTGGACGGCGGCTGGCTGGAGCCGGGCACAGCGTTCACGTCGTGGGAGGCGTGTCGCGAGGCGCTCGCCCCGCCGCGTCTGGCCGGGCGACCCGGCGCGGAGCTTGAGGGGTACATCCGCCGTGCGCATCCCGACTGGCCGGAGACGGGGATCGCCGGGACGCTCGCCAACATGGAGTGGCGTCCGGACGGGACCATCGCCCCCTGGCTGACGTATGA
Organism: Chloroflexota bacterium; assembly: GCA_025355255.1. Taxonomy (GTDB): domain Bacteria; phylum Chloroflexota; class Limnocylindria; order Limnocylindrales; family CSP1-4; genus CAIXZV01. Next base: position 1,036 of record JANYAA010000144.1, read on the forward strand.
CCGCCACATCGCGGTCCTGCGCGGCATGTGGGAGCACAGGCCCACGGCGCTCTACGCCGGGATCGAGGTGCCGGTGCTCCTGCTGCCCGCCGTCAATGACCGGTCGCGCGAAGCCCGGCAGCGCGCGTCGGTTGCCCAAGCGGCCGCTGCGCTCCCGAACGCCCGGGTCCACTGGTTCACCGGCGACCACGACATCCACGCGCAGCACCCAGCCGAACTGGCCGATGCGATGATCGACATGATTGACAACGGCTTCTTCGCGTGACCACGGGTCCGCGCATCCTCGCCATCATGGGCTCCGGCGAAACGGCGCCCGCCATGGCCAAGGTCCACCGGGCGCTCTTTGAGCGCTTCGGGGCCGGTGCGGGACCGGTGGCCGCTGCCGTCATCGACACGCCGTACGGGTTCCAGGAGAACGCGGACGAGCTGTCGGCACGGACGATGGAGTTCTTCGCCACCAGCGTGGGCAACCCGGTGGAGGTGGCCTCATACCGGTCCGCGGACGTGGACGCCCTGACGGCCTCGACGGCGCTGGCGCGTATCCGCGGCGCCCGCTACGTGATGGCCGGCCCCGGCAGCCCCAGCTACGCGCTGCGCCAGTGGGCCGGCGGACCCTTCCCCGCTGCGCTGGCGGAGAAGCTCAGCGGCGGTGCCGGCAGCGGCGTCCTCACCATGGCGAGCGCCGCGGCCCTCACGCTGGGCGTCGTGACTATCCCGGTCTACGAGGTCTACAAGGTGGGCGAGGCACCCCGCTGGCTGCCGGGGCTGGACCTGCTTGGCGCGGCCACCGGGCTGCGCGCCGCCGTGGTCCCCCACTACGACAACGCAGAGGGCGGCAGCCACGACACGCGCTTCTGCTACATGGGCGAGCGCCGGCTGCGCATACTTGAGGCGATGCTCCCCGATGGGGTCTTCATCCTTGGCGTGGACAGCCACACGGCGCTGCTGCTGGATCTCGACGCAGGCACCGCCACGGTGACCGGGCTGGGCGGCATCACCGTCCGCGTGGACGGCCGCAGCACCCTGTTTGCACATGGGTCAACCATCGGCATCGACGCCATCGGCGAGGCAGCGCGCGGGCTGGCAGCAGGCCAGTCGGCCGAGACGGTGTATGAAGCCGCGATTGCGACCGCCGAGGACGGCGCACAGCGCCGACGTGGGTCACGGCCAACGGCGACGCTACGCGACGACATGACTCACCTCGAAGGCACGTTCATCGCGGCGCTTGATGCCGTCGATACCGCTGCCGCCGTGAGCGCGCTGCTGGATCTTGACTCGGCCATTGCCGCCCGCGTGCGGGCCGGCGAGGACAGCCCGGACCTGGACAACGCCAGCGCCACGTTCCGCTCGCTGATCGTCCGGCTGGGCGAGCACGCCGCCACCGGCAATGCGGATCCCCGCGACGCCATCGCGCCACTCGTGGAGGCCTTGCTGGAGCTGCGCACCGCGGCCCGCGCGGCCAAGGACTGGGCGGCCTCCGACCTTATCCGCAACAAGCTGGCCGCCGCCGGCGTGGAAGTCCGCGACAGCGCCGACGGCGCAACCTGGGTCCTCACCGACCCGACCCCCAAGCACTAGGAGTTCAGACATGGAGACCAAGCTCGGCCTGCTGCTGTGGAGCCAGGCGACAACCTGGGAGGACTTCGAGGCTGCAGCGCGTCGCGTGGACGAGCTCGGCTACGACCAGCTCTGGGCGTGGGACCACCTCTACGCCATCTTCGGCGACCCGTACCAGCCCATCTTCGAGGGCTACACCACGCTCGCGGCGTGGGCCAAGGTGACCAGCCGGGTCAACCTCGGCCTGCTCGTAGGCGCCAACACGTTCCGCAACCCGGCGATCGTCGCAAAGATGCTGACCACCATCGACCACCTGAGCGGTGGCCGCGCCATCGCCGGTCTCGGCGGCGCATGGCACACCCTTGAGCACAAGGCGGCCGGCATCGACTTCGGCAGCGGCTTTGGCCAGCGGTTGGACTGGCTGGACGAGGCGGTTGCCGCCGTGCGCGCGATGCTTGACGGCGCGTCGGTGACCTCGCCCGTCGGCGGCCATTACGCCTTTGACGACTTCCGTCTGCTGCCCGCGCCCGTCCAGGCCCACCTGCCCATCCTCATCGGCGGCTCGGGCGAGCGCAAGACGCTGCGGACCGTGGCCAAGTACGCGGACCAGTGGAACGCGATGGGCTCGGCCGAGTTCCTGCGCCACAAGGTGGACGTGCTGCGCCAGCACTGCGACGAAGTTGGCCGCGACATGGCCGACATCGAGTTCACGGCGGGCTGCAAGCCGATCATCCGCTCCACCGAGGCGGAGGCTCGCCGCGTCTGGGAGGCCCAGATGGCGCACAACAAGACGCCCATGGCCAATGTGCTCGATGACGCGACGTTCTGGGTGGGGACGCCCGAGATGGTGGCGGACCGGATGCTGGAGCTGACGCCGCTGGGCTTCCACAGCTTCCTGGGCGAGGTTGCCGCCCCGTACGACGACGAGACGTTTGTCCGCTGGATCGAAGAGGTCCGGCCGATGGTGGACCGCGCCTGACGGCCGTCGGTATGGCGCCGGCTACGGCGTGGTTGCGAAGCCCGCTGTCCGGAAGTCGGCGTCGATAGCAATCGTTCGCTCGATGCCCGCACGGTGCATCAGCGCAAAGCTCGTGCGATCCACCAGCGAGACCGAGGAGTCTAGGCGCTCACGAAAGGCGCTCAGGGCCGCTGCGTGAAGCTCGGCGTCCACGGGCACGACATCAAGCCTGGGCAGGACCCGGTCGATCACGTCGGCCGCAACAGCTGGCCCAAACCTGCGTCGGACGACGGCGAGGGTCTCGACGACCACATACGTGTGGGTGACCAACGCCTCGGTGGACACTTGCGCGAACGCGTCGACCACCCCGGCGTGCGCCGGATCGTCGCGGTCGATCAGCGCGATGATCGCGCTGGTGTCCACGAAGAGCGTCACCAGCGGTCCCCGTCCAGCACGTCATCGTGATCGCGGGCGACGGCGCCCGTCCCCGAGGCAACAAGACCAGCCGCGCCAAGCAGTGCGGCGTGTCGCCGTGCCCGCTCCGCGCTCTCATCCGGAACCACCTGATCCACAGCGTCCCGAAGCAGCGCGGCAATGGACACTCGCCGCCTTCTGGACTCCGCCCGGAGACGTTGCATCTGGGCCTCGGTGAGCGAGATCTGCGTCCGGATCATGTCCGGATGATAACAGTTGGTCATTTGATGATGTAAGCCTCAGTCCTGCTGATTCGGCCCGAGCCTACACCGGCCGGCTTCGCTGGCGCTTATGCCAAGCGCGCTTGTCAGCGTGGTTCAAGATCCCCTGCTAGTCTCCGCATACCAATGAACACCCCCATGCGCTTCGGCGCTGCCGCACCCGACCGCCATGTCTCCACGGCGTGTTGTTGTTGTCGACGGCGGCCCCGGAGTCGGGAGGACGTCGTCCGGAAGGACTGACCGCACAGACGCAGACGTCGGCGGGCAGACCGCCGGACGCAGCGCCCAGGGGCCGCGGATCCACGAGGACCGCGGCTCTGCTGTTTCTCCCAGCGTGACACCGGCAGGCCGCCGCAAGCCCCCGCAGCGTCCCTCGCCCTCGTCACGTCTTCAGGAGTTCACCGTGGCCCCGTCCCTTACCCCGCCTGCCCGCACCATCGACCCTCGCGGTCAGCGCTTCGGCGCAGGCGTGTCCGTCGTCGTCCTCATCATCGCCTTCGTCACCGGCTGGTTCTGGCTGGCAGCCCTCGTCGGGCTGAACCTCATCGTCGCCTCCCTGTTTGGGACGCGGCTGTTCCTGCCGGGGCGGGTCTGGCCCATCGTGCGCAATACGCTCAAGCTTGGCCCGCCAAAGGAGCCCGAGCACGAGTACCCGCCGCGCTTCGCCCAGGCCTTGGGCGGCATCTTCATCGCCGTGGGCACGCTGCCCTATATCGCGGGTCTGGCCGCCGGCGGCTGGCTGCTGGTGGGCGCCGTTGCCGCGCTTCAGACCCTGCTGGCCGCAACCGGCTACTGCGTCGGCTGCAAGCTGTACTTCCTGCGCTGGTGGCTCCCGTCCGTCTTCGCCCGGCTGTTCCGCAAGCAGGACCAGCGCCTCGGCTTCGTCGCCCAGCCGCTGCAGCGCATCGCCTGATCAGCGGCGCTGCAAGATCTCGCTGACCGCGCGACGATAGGCGGAGCACGCAAGGAGTCTCCGTGATCCAGTTCTCCAACGACGAAATCCTGCGCTACAGCCGCCACCTGGTCATGCCCGAAGTCACCCTCGAAGGGCAGCGGCGGCTCAAGGCTGCGCGAGTGCTGTGTATCGGCGCCGGCGGTCTGGGCTCGCCGCTCACGCTCTACTTGGCGGCGGCTGGCGTCGGCACCATCGGTTTGGTGGAGTTCGACACGGTTGACCTGACCAACATCCAGCGCCAGGTCCTGTACTCCACCGCGGACGTGGGGCGGCCGAAGCTTGAGGCGGCGACGGAGCGGCTGCGCGCGCTCAACCCGGAGATCCAGATCATTCCGCACAACCTGCGCCTGAGCAGCGACAACGTGCTGGACCTGTTTGCCCAATACGACATGGTGGCGGACGGGACCGACAACTTCCCCACGCGCTATCTCGTGAACGACGCGTCGGTCCTGACCGGCAAGCCCAACGTCTACGCCAGCATCTTCCGCTTCGACGGCCAGATCAGCGTGTTCGGCGCCAAGAACGGGCCGTGCTACCGCTGTCTCTTCCCGGTGCCGCCGCCGCCAGGCCTCGTCCCTTCATGCGCCGAGGGCGGCGTGCTGGGCGTGCTGCCCGGGATCGTGGGCTCGCTCCAGGCTCTTGAGGTCATCAAGCTGATCCTGGGCATCGGCGACCCGCTCATCGGCCGGCTGGCGATGTTTGACGCACTGGGCTTTGAGCTGTCCGAGGTGTCCGTCCGGCGCGACCCAAACTGCGTTGTCTGCGGGCCACACCCGAGCGTCACGGCGCCCATCGACTACGAGCTCTTCTGCGGCATCCGCGGCGAAGAGGCCGAAGTGGACGCGACCGGCGTCCCGACCCTGACCGTTGACCAGCTTGACGCGCGCCGCCGGGCGGGCGAGCAGTTCCACCTCCTCGATGTGCGCGAGGGGTACGAGGTCGACATCGCACAGATCCCGGGCGCCGTCACCTTCCCGCTCAGCGAGCTGCCCGCGCGCATGCACGAGCTGGACTCAGCGGTCACGTACACGCTCAGCTGCCACCACGGGACGCGCAGCGTGCAGGCGTTCCACGCGCTTCGCAGGGCGGGGTTTGGCCACCTGCAAATCCTGGCAGGCGGCGTGGACGCGTGGGCCGCACGAATCGACCCGTCGATGCCAAGGTACTAGGGCTGCGTCGCCGGGACAACGCGCCGTACGCCACCGCTATGCTGGGACCCATGGCTGACCTTCCTGACCTCTTGCCGCTTGCCGACGCCCAGCGGCGCGTGCTCGACGGCGTGTCGCCGCTGCCAATCGAAACCGTCGGCATCGAGGAGGCCGGCGGTCGAGTCCTTGCGGAGCCGGCGCTGTCGGCGCTGACCCTGCCCGTCTGGACCAACAGCGCGATGGACGGCTTCGCGGTTCGCGCCGCCGATGTGGCCTCTGCAACGAGCGCTCGGCCCGTCACGCTGCGTGTGCTGGGCGAGGTGCCGGCCGGACGCGCCCCGGACCAGGCCGTGGCGTCCGGCACCGCGCTCCGGATCATGACGGGGGCGATGATGCCCGACGGCGCCGACACGGTGGTGCCCGTGGAGCAAACCGATGCGCCAGTTGGCGCGTCCGAGGTCCCGGCGATGGTTGCGGTGTACGCGCCCACGAGCGCCGGCGAAAACGTGCGCTGGCCGGGCAGCGACGTCGCTGCGGGCGCCCTGCTGCTCGACGCGGGCCGATCCTGTGACGCGGCCGCGATCGCCCTGCTCGCAGCCACCGGCCACGGGTCCGTGCGGGTGCACCGGCGACCGCGGGTGGCGGTGATCTCCACGGGCGACGAGCTTGTGCCGCCCGGCAGCCCACTCGGTCCGGCGCAGATCCACGACTCCAACTCATACGCCCTTGCGGCCCAGGCTGCCGAGGCCGGTGCGGAGGTGCGCCGACTCGGGGTTGCGGGCGACACGCTTGCCGCGCTGCTCGAGATGCTTCGGGGCGCTGTCGCCTGGGCGGACGTCGTGGTGCTCAGCGGCGGTGTGTCCCTTGGGGCACACGACCATGTCAAGGCGGCCTTTGCGGAGCTGGGCGATCTGTCGCTGTGGCGGGTGGCGATCAAGCCCGGCCGGCCGTTTGCCTACGCGCGCGCCACCGTTGGCGACAGGACGGTCGCGCTCTTCGGGCTGCCCGGCAACCCCGTCAGCGTCTTTGTCACCTTTGAGCTGTTCGTCCGCCCCGTCATTCGCCGGCTGGAGGGTCGGCCACAGGCCTTTGACCGGCCCACCCGGATGGCCCGCCTGACACAGCCGATGCGGGGATCGTCAGGTCGCCACACGATCGCGCGGATCGTGCTCGCCGACGATCCGGAGCGGCCTGACAGCCTGATTGCCCGCTCGTCGGGTGGCCAGGACTCGTACATGCTGGGTTCGCTCGCCAAGGCCAACGGCATGATCTTCATCCCCCCGGATGCCGACCTAGCGGCCGGCGACGAGGTGCTCGCCTGGGAGCTGCGCGCCCGCGACGCGTAGAGCCAGCGACTCAGCCGCCGCTCGTGGGCGGGTAGCAGTCAATGCGGTCGCGGTTGGTCACGACGAGCGCCGGATCGTCAAGACGCTCCGCGACGCCGTTGACGCCCAGGACCGCCACGTCTGCGGCTGGGACGCCCATCCGGAGCAGCGCCTCGGCCGCGGTCATGTCGTGCTCGATGGGGTACTCGAACCTGCCGCGCTTTCCGGGCCCGTAGAAGCCGAGCTCCCCCCACAGGTGGACCTTCACTCGCGTGGCACTCCCGATCCTGCGGCAACCGCGGTCAGGCCAAGACGCTCGAGGCACTCCCCGGTTGGCGCCCCGGTTGCCGGGTCCCAGCCCTTGAGGGTGTACAGGGCCGAGATGGCGCCTTCAAACGTGTCACGGTCGATGGAGACGCCCGTGAGCGGACCACCCTCAAGCGGGCCGTGCAGGCGCTCGGGCAGGCGGTCGTCGGAGCGGTTGAACCCCTCCCGCACGTTGAAGAGGCGGGCGAGGTTGACCGCCCGCTCCCCAATCTCAAGCAGCTCCTCAACCGTGACGTCCCAGCCCGTGGCGGC
>JANYAA010000136.1 GCA_025355255.1 Chloroflexota bacterium
GCTTGCTGCGGGCGCCCTGCTGCCGCTCAGCGAGATCCAACTCTCGGAGCGGTTTGGGACCCGGCATCGAGCAGCGCTGGGCATCACGGAAGATTCGGACGCTGTGGCCGTGGTGGTCTCCGAGGAGAACCACCAGATGAGCGTGGTTGAACGGGCCCGGATTGTCCGCGTGCCCGGCGAAGTGCAGCTCGAGCGAGCACTGGTGGCCCTGCTGGAACCGCTGGACGCAGGCTCCACGCTAGGCGCCAGGATCGGCCGCCGCACGGTGTTCCGGATGCCGATTGCGCAGCGGCTCAAGCTCGCCCGCCGCGATGGTCCCAAGGACGCCACAACCGCGGACGAAGCGCCCGGAGCACCCCGGTGACCGGTCAGAGCCGTCTGCGGCGGCTCTTCGTCTTTGTGGTCCACAACTGGCCGCTCAAGCTTGCGGCCGTCGTGCTCGCCGCGCTCCTCTATGTGGGGCTGATCGCATCGCAGGACAGCAGCACGTTTCCTGGGCCAGTGGCGGTGGTGCCCATCAACCAGCCTGCCGGGACGGTGATCACCCGTCAACTGCGGAGCGTGGAGCAGGTTAAGTACATGGCGCCGCCGGATCTCGGCCTGCTCACGGCTGAGGACTTCAGGGCCACGGTCGACCTCGCCAGCGTCACGCCCACCGGCGTGGCGGTGAGCGTGGCAGTCCGCGTCGAGCCCGTTGACCCCCGCGTGACCATCGTTGACGTCCGTCCGCGCACCATCCAGGTGGTGCTTGACGAGTCGGTCTCCACGACCGTGCCAGTGCACGTTGACCGCGGGGCCGCGCCGCCCGGCGTCCAGGTGGGCGATACCGTGGTTGTCCCGGCGAACGTCGTCGTCATGGGCCCGTCCACGGCAGTCAAGCGTGTCGTTGGCGTCGCCATCACCGTGACGCTCGACCCATCGGGGCTGGACTACGACCGCGAAGTGGAGGGAACCCCTGTCGACGCTGCGGGGGTGGCCGTGACCGGTGTTGAAGTTGTCCCGCGCACGATCCATGTGACCATCCCGCTCTTCACGAACAAGCAGTCGCGGACCATCCCGGTGAACCCGGTGCTCACAGGCGCCCCGGCTCCCGGCTTCAAGGTATCCGGCGTGGAGGTGACGCCGCTGAGCGTGTCGGTGGAGGGCGATGCCGACCAGCTCGCCAAGCTGCAGGTTGCGGACACGGCGCCCGTGGCTGTCTTCGGCGCAACGCGTGATCTGACGTCGGTGGTCACACTGGCGCTGCCTGCTGGAGTGGTGCCGCTCGGGGCGTCCACGGTGAGCATTACGGTCCACATCACCGCCATCACGGAGACCCGAACCTTCACGGCGGGCTTCCGCATCGACGGCGCGGCCCCGGGACTCAACTACGGGCTGTCGACAAGCTCGGCGCTGCTCACCCTCTTTGGCTCCAGCGCCGATCTCGATCGCCTTGCTGCCGCGCCCCTTGTCGTGGGGCTCGATGTCAGCGGACTCGGTCCGGGCGGCCACAAGGTCACGGTTGTGCCGTCGCTGCCGTCGGGCATGACCGTAGTCGTGATCGGGCCGACATCGGTCACCGTGCTCGTCAGCACCAGCCCGTCGCCGGCCCCGTCCGGCGCCTCCTCCAGCCCCAGCTCCAGCCCCAGCCCCACCCCGTGACCGACCGCACGCGCGGCGGTCGTGCGCATCGAGGAACTGCATGACCCGCCTCTTCGGGACCGACGGCATCCGGGGTGTCGCCAACGGCGATCTGCGCCCGTCGCTCGCCACCGCGCTCGGCCGCGCCGTCGCCTACCGCATCGCCGGCAGCGGTGGTGCGCTGGTGGTCGGTCGCGACACCCGCCGTTCCGGCGATATGTTTACCGCGGCGATCATCGCCGGGGCCACCAGCATGGGCGTGGACGTGCACGACGCCGGGGTTCTGCCCACGCCAGCGCTCGCATTCCTCGCGGGCCGCGGCGCCTTCGGGGCGGGGATCATGGTCTCCGCCTCCCACAATCCGGCGCACGACAACGGCCTCAAGGTGCTGGACCCGGGCGGCCTCAAACTCGACGACGACCTCGAGGACGAGCTCGAGGCGCTCGTCCTTCGCGCCGAGGAGCTGCCAGGCATCGAGGCGGGCGGCATCGGCCGACGCGTTGACGCCTCACCGCTCGTTGCCGACTACGCGGCGGCGCGCACGGCCCTGGCGAAGGCCGTGGATGCGAGCCAGCTCCACATCGTGCTCGACGCGGCCAATGGCGCGGCGTTCCGCGTTGCGCCGGAGATCCTGCGCGCGACCGGCGCCCGCGTCACGGTGATCCATGACGCGCCAGACGGCGACAACATCAACCGCGGCTGCGGCGCCACTGATGCGGTATCGCTCTGCGAGGCCGTCCGCGTCCACCGAGCCGACATCGGGTTTGCGCTCGATGGCGATGCCGACCGATGTGTCGCCGTGGACTCGGCCGGACACGTGGTTGACGGTGACCAGGTGCTTGGCGTCTTGGCGCTGGAGCGTCTGGGCCGCGGCGCCCTGGACCAGCGCAGCCTTGTCGTCTCGGTTCTCTCCAATGGCGGCCTTGCCAATGCAGTGGAGTCAGCAGGCGGACGACTTGTGCGGACGCCAGTGGGCGACAAGCACATCCTCGCGGCCATGCTGATCTCCGGCGCGGGTCTCGGCGGCGAGAAGAGCGGCCACGTCATCATCCGCGAGCACGCCACCTCTGGGGACGGCGTCCTGACCGCGCTCGAGCTGCTGCGCGTCATCACCGCTGCCGCTGTGCGGATTGAGGAGCTCGCCCAAGCCGTGCCGCTCCTGCCCCAGCAGCAGCGGGCCGTGCGCGTTGGCCATCGCGACCAGTGGGAGGCGGACACGATGCTCGCGCAGGCTGTCGCCGACGCTGCGACGCGTCTGGCGCCCCACGGCCGGATCCTTGTGCGTCCCTCCGGCACCGAACCCGTTCTGCGGGTCATGGTGGAGGGCGAGGACGCGGCGCTCGTGACGGAGATCGCCGACGCCGTGACGGCCCTCGCCGGGGAGCGTCTACACTAGCCGGGCCGCGGCGGGCCGCGGCGGAACCCCTAGGAGAACCCACGCGGCATGTGCGGCATCGTTGGCTATACCGGTCCCCGTGAGGCGGGCCCCATCCTGATTGAAGGCCTGCGCAGGCTTGAGTACCGCGGCTACGACTCTGCGGGGATCGCCCTCGTGGACGACCAGGGGGAGCTGTTCCTCGAGAAGAAGGCGGGCAAGCTCGCGAACCTCGCTACGGCCATCGCGGACCGCACGCCGCACGCCGCGATTGGTCTGGCGCACACGCGCTGGGCAACCCACGGCCGCCCCAACGACCTCAACGCGCATCCGCACCAGGATTGCACCGGCACCATCACGGTGATCCACAACGGAATCATCGAGAACTTCCGGGAGCTGCGCGAAGGGCTGGAGGCACGCGGCCACGTGCTCACCTCGGAGACGGACACCGAGGCCATCGCCCACCTCATCGAGGAGGCCTACGAGGGCGACATTGCCGACGCGGTGCGCGCTGCGCTGCGCCAGTGCCACGGGGCCTACGCGATCGCCGTCATGCACCGCGGCGAGAACGACAGGCTCATCGGCGCCCGCGAGAACGTGCCGCTGGTGGTGGGGCTCGCCGACGGGGAGGCGTTCTTGGCCAGTGACGTCGCCGCGATCCTCGCCCACACCCGGCGGGTGATCTTCCTCGAAGAGGGCGACGTGGTGGATCTGCGCCCATCCGGCGCCACAATCACCGATGTGGACGGCAACGCGCGCCAGCGCGTCGAGACAATCATCACGTGGTCGCCGGAGGCCGCCGAGAAGGGCGGCTATGAGCACTTCATGCTCAAGGAGATCCACGAGCAGCCAATTGCGCTCCGCCAGTCGCTGGCCGGCCGCGTGACCGGGGACAACCGGATCCACGCGCCGGAGCTGGACGGCATGGAGGACGTCTTCCGGCGCGTAACGCGGGTGGAGCTGGTGGCCTGCGGTACCGCGTCCCACGCCGCACTGGTCGGCGCCGCCGCCATCCAGGACTGGACCGGGCTCCCCGCCCGCGTCACCGTGGGCTCGGAGTTCCGCTACGCCCCGCCGCCGCTTGACGCCAACACCCTGGTGATTGCGGTGACCCAGTCCGGCGAGACGGCGGACACGATTGCGCCGACGCGCTGGGCCCGTGAGCAGGGCAGCCCCATCGTGGCAGTGACCAACACCGTGGGCTCCGCCATCACGCGCGAGGCGATGGCGGTCATGTTCCTGCAGGCGGGGCCCGAGATCGCGGTGGCCGCGTCCAAGACCTTCGTCACGCAGGTGACCACGCTGATCGTGTTGGCTGCGGCCATTGCCAAGGCACGCGGCTCGCTGG
>JANYAA010000154.1 GCA_025355255.1 Chloroflexota bacterium
GCGACGCCTCTCCGGAATGTGCTCCTGGCTAGCGCTCTGGAAGGCCGGCGGGGTCACTGACCGGCCGAACCGCACGACCCGTGCGGGGCCGTGGGCGTCAGCGGGGCGCGGAAACCCGGAATGCGCGCCTGGCCAGCGCTATCGGCGGCCGGGCGGGATACGGCTCGTACGGTGAGCAACCCGGGGAAGCGCGACGCCCACAGGGCCGATACCGCTCATGGGAGTGACATTTCGGCCAAACAGCCACAGCCGACGCGCGGAAGGCTAGCTCCAGGAGCATTTCGGAGAACCGGGCGCCGCGCCCCCTGGCTCAACTCCCTGACGCGCGACCCGATGAAGACTTCATGGACCCGCCACAGTGACGCACCGAAACGCGACGGAACGGCGGCTTCTTCATGATCTTAGGCAGCAACGGAACGGCGGGGTGGAGTCTTCATCCATGGAGGCGTCCTAGTAGCGGCAGCCGTCGCCGCGCACCGAACCGCGAGCGCGGGGGCCATTTGTCCCCGAAATCGGCGTGACATTTGTCACACGCCGCCCGCTACAGATCGAGCATTCCCGCTATCATGCCCGCGTCCGGCGACGTCGTGGACGAGCGCGTCCCCCGGACACCGCCTCCCTGCCCATGGCCGGGCGCCCCGTGACCAGGCCGGCGACCATGTCGAGGACACCAATGTCAACAACTCCCCGGTCGAGGACCGGGTCCAGCGCCCTCGTTGCCGTGGTGATCGCCGTGGTGGTGATCGCAGCCGTGGTGGCCGTCCTGGCCGCCTCGGGCATCACCCCGGCGCGCCTCTGGGACAGCTTCTTCCCCGTTGGTGGCGGCACCCCCGCCACGGACCGCGCCCACGCCACGCGCTCGCTGTACGACATCGTCTTCGGGATCGGCGCCTTCATCTTCGTGCTGGTGGAGGCGATGATCGTGTTCACGGTCCTGCGCTACCGCCGCAAACCAGGTGACGACGGCCTGCCGCCCCAGATCCACGGCAACAACCTTGTGGAAGTCATCTGGACCGTCATCCCCACGGCCATCGTGGTCTTCCTGTTTGTTCTGTCATGGCAGACGCTGTCCAAGGTGGAGGCCAAGGTTCCGGAGGCCGTCCACGTCCGCGCGGTGGCATCGCGCTTCCAGTGGCAGTTTGACTACCTCGATGCGCAGGGCAACCTCACCTTCAGTCAGAACCTGCCGATTGGCGATGGCGGCGGCTTGGTGCTTCCGGTGGGCGAGCCAGTGCTGGTGACCCTGCGCTCCATGGACGTCAACCACGCGTTCTACGTCCCGAAGTTCCTCTTCAAGCGCGACGCCATCCCGGGCCGCGAGAACGCATTCGAGTTCACCGTGGACGAGCCCGGCACGTATCGCGGCCAGTGCGCAGAGCTCTGCGGCGCGTTCCACGGGAGCATGGTCTTTGAGGTCCACGCGCTGCCTCAGGCCGATTTCGACGCCTGGTACAAGGCCCAAGCGGAGAAGGCCAAGGCCACGCCCACGCCGCCGCCGTCGGGCGCAGCAGCCGGACCTACGGTTGAACTCGCCGCCCTCAACGTCGCGTTCTCCACGGCAGCCCTTCAGGCGCCGGCCAACGCCGCCTTCACGATCCACTTCAAGAACAACGACGCGGCAGTCCCCCACAACGTGGAGATCCTGGACAGCACGGGCGCCACGAGGTTCAAGGGCGACATCATCACCGGCCCGGCCGAAGCCTCCTACGGGGTCAAGGCGCTCGCGGCCGGCACCTATACCTTCCACTGCACGGTTCATCCAAACATGACCGGCACGCTCACGGTTCAGTAAGGGAGCAGCTGGGATGGCCACCACGACCCTCAACCCCGCCGCGCCCGCGTATCGGAGCGGCCTCTACGAGTGGCTCACCACCACGGACCACAAGAAGATCGGGATCCTGTACCTGATCAACTCGATCGTCTTCTTCCTCGCAGGCGGCATCCTCGCCATGGTGGTGCGGCTGGAGCTGGCGCAGCCGGGCCTCCAGATCGTCAATGAGGCGTTCTACAACCAGGCGTTCACGATGCACGCCTCCTTCATGCTGTTCCTCTTCGTCATCCCGATCTTGGCGGGCTTTGGCAACTACGTCGTCCCGCTCCAGATCGGTGCGCCCGACATGGCCTTCCCGCGCATCAACGCCCTCTCGTTCTGGCTGCTGCCGCTTGGAGGCGCGCTGATGGCCTCGGGCTTCCTGGCGACTGGCGGCGCTGCGGCGTCCGGCTGGACCGAATACCCGCCGCTGTCCGGAGCCAAATTCAGCGGCGCGGGCACAGACCTGTGGATCATGGGGCTGACCCTGATTGGCACCAGCTCCATCCTGGGCGCGGTCAACTTCCTCGTGACCATCTTCAAGATGCGCGCGCCGGGCATGACGCTGTTCCGGATGCCCGTCCTTGTCTGGACGGTGCTGGTGACCAGCGTCCTGTCGCTGATGGCGACGCCGGTCCTCACGAGCGCGCTGATCATGCTGTTCATCGATCGCAACTACGGCGGATCCTTCTTCGACCCGGCCCACGGCGGCGATCCGATCCTCTACGAGAACATCTTCTGGTTCTACTCACATCCGGCTGTCTACGTCATGGTCCTGCCGGCGATGGGCATGATCAGCGAGATCCTGCCGGTCTTCAGCCGCAAACCGCTGTTCGGCTACAGGGCCTTCGTCTTCGCGACGGCGGCGATCGGGGCGCTGGGCTTCTCCGTGTGGGCCCACCATATGTTCACGACGGGCGCGGTCTATCTGCCGTTCTTCAGTGTCATGACCTTCCTCATCGCGGTCCCGACCGGGGTGAAGATGTTCAACTGGATCTTCACCTTGTGGCGCGGCAAGCTGACTCTGGCCACGCCCCTCCTGTTCGCCATCGGCTTCCTGTCGATGTTCCTCATCGGTGGGATCAATGGTGCCTTCAGCGCGTCCGTGCCGGTCGACTTCGCGCTCCACGACACCTATTGGGTGGTCGCTCACCTGCACTACGTGCTGTTCGGTGGATCAGTCTTCGGGATCATGGGTGGCTTCTACTACTGGTTCCCCAAGATGACCGGCAAGCTGATGAACGAGACGGTCGGCAAGGCGCACTTCGTCCTCATGTTCGTCGGTTTCAACCTGACGTTCTTCCCGATGCACGAGCTCGGGCTGGCCGGCATGCCGCGTCGGATCGCCGACTATTCGTCGACGGCTGGCTGGAACGACCTCAATCTGCTGGCCACGATCGGCGG
>JANYAA010000202.1 GCA_025355255.1 Chloroflexota bacterium
CACCGAGTTGACGCCGCACGCCCGTCCAATCGTCGAACCCGCTGTGTCGGCGTGGCGCCCCAGGACGGGCTCAGCCGCGCGGTCCCAAGCTTCCCGATGATCGGGCTCGACGCGCTGGTGGAGAGGCCGCATCGGAGTCGCCCTCCTCTGGCGAACCCGCTACCCGGCGTCCGGGGGCAGTGGCAAGGCCTCGCAGGAGGCTCGCGGGCGGGCGTCGGGGCGCCGCTGAGATCCAGCCACCTGCGCTTCTCGGGTGATGTCGGAACTGGCGCCTCGCTGCCCTTGCGGAACGGGATCATCAGTCCCGGACCCACCGCCCCGTGAAGCGACGGTTGAGCTCGATCCTCTCGTCGGTGCCCAGCTTTGCGGCGAGTTGCTTGGGCGTGCCCGTGACCGGGACGTACTCGTGGTAGGTCACCGGGCGCAGGCCCGCGAGATGCTCGGGCGCTGGCGTGCCAGATCCCTCGAACCAGGCCCGTGTCGGCCAGCCGCAGGCGTAGCAGACCCACCAGCCCCGCTCGACGTCGAGCGTGAAGCCCGTGCTACCGCAGCGGCAGTAGCGCACGAGCAGGCGGCGTCCGCAGTGCTTGTGGATCGTCGCGCGGTGCGCGGGCGCCATGCACGGCCCCTCGGGGAACCCGCACCCCGTCGGGTGTTGGAGTAGCGACTCCGGCAACGGCCTCGACGTGTAGCGCGGCGCGTCAACGCAGTCGCACCAGCGGTCAGCAGCGACGTTCCCCATGCGAGCATCCTACACACGTCGTCCGCGTGGGTTGAGGGTGAATCGATGGGCCTGTCATTCGTCGCCATCGACTTCGAGACCGCCAACTACTTCCGCGGCAGCCCGTGCGCGGTGGGGCTCGTGCGGGTCCGCAATGGCGAGGTCGAGGAACAGGCCCGCTGGCTGATGCGGCCTCCCGAGGGCTGCGACCACTTCGAGCAGATGAACATCCACATCCACGGGATCACCCCCGAGATGGTCGAGCACGAGCCGCGGTTCGCGGCGCGCCGCCCGGACATCTTCGCGTTCGCCCAGGGCCTTCCCTTCGTTGCCCACAACGCCGCCTTCGACATGGGCGTGCTCCGCTCGGCGTCCGCCGTCTCGGGGCTCGACTTCCCCGAGATCCGCTACGCCTGCACGCTCCAGTTCGCCCGCGCTGTCTACGAGGACCTGTTCTCGTTTTCGCTCCCCTTCGTGGCCGAGGCCGTCGGGCTCGAAACCGCCAGCCACCACGACCCCGGCTGGGACGCCTACGCCGTCGCCAGGATCGCGCTCGACGCCGCCGCCCGCCGCGGCGCGTCCGACCTGCCCGGGCTCGTCGCGGCATGCCATGGGGTAATGGGCGAGATCCACGCCGGCGGCTCGTGGTCGGGCGTCAGTCGTTCACTGGTCGCCGGCGCCGTGACCGCGAGCGGCGGTGCCGACCCAGCCAATCCCTTCTATGGTCGGGAGGTTGTCTTCACCGGCGCCCTGTGGTCGATGACCCGCTCGCGCGCCTGGGACCTCGTCGCTGAGCGCGGTGGCCAGCCGGCGCCGGGGGTGACGAAGAGGACCAACCTGCTGGTCATCGGCTTCCAGGACGCGGCGGTGCTGGCGCCTGGTACGACAATGTCTGGCAAGGCCCGCAAGGCCGCGAACTTACGCGCCGCCGGCCAGCCCATCGAGGTGCTGGGCGAGGAGGACTTCCTGCAGTGGCTTGACGGGGTCGGGGCGGTCGAGCCGCCACTCGCAAGATCGCCTTCGGCTTCATGCTCTTGACAGGGGCGCATGGCGAGCAGATCGTTCGGTCATGATCGACGAGTGCCCCATGACCGAGGACTGCCCTGGTTACGACCGCGACCGCCGGGTGTGCCTCCTCCGTCCGGTCGATTGCGAGTTCGCGCCCGCTGACGGCGAGGCCAGTCTGGTGTTCGAGACGCCCGAGGCGCTGACGCCCGACGCTTCTGCAGAGGCAGTGTCGCGATAAGGGCGCTGCGAGCGACCGCCACCGATTCGGTAGGTGCCGGATAAGTGGCCACCGGCATCATTCGGCGAGGCCTCCGGCTCCGCACCGGGCGCTCCACTCCGTCAGCGGGATGGGACGCGCGCCGGGCGTCCAGGGTGTCCCTGAGGGCACCCGCTGGGGTGGCGCCCCCGGAGGCTTTCGACCGCTGCCCAACCGCCCCCGGACGGACTTGAACAGCCCATACCGTTGCAGCGTCCGCTAGCCCCTGGTCGGCTGACTAGCTCCACTGCCCGGCGCGCGGGTGCCCTGGTCGGGGCCCTCGGGCTCCGGCAACCGCGGCCCCAGGATCCACACGAGCTGCGCCGTCGTCTCGGCGCCAACCTTTGACCGCGCATTCGCCAGGGTGGCGCTTCACAGTCGAGTGCGACAGTCCGAGGCGGTGGGCGGCAGCCTTCTCCGAGCCGGCGACAAGCACAGCGGCCACGACCACGACCTCGCGCTCTGTGGCGCGAGCCGGAGCCCGTTCCCTCACGCCAGCCGCCTCGCCGCGGCCACCCACTCGTCGCGCCCCTCGATCGGCGTGTCGTAGGTTGTAATCGCGCGCCCAACACCTGTCGGGCGCGCCACAGCCCACTCGGTGGGCACGTTTTCGGGCAACAGTGCGGGCAGCCCCGGGCGCTCCGCCATCGGCGTGAGCTTGACCCGGACCACGCTGGGCCCCGTGACCGCAACGCGCTCGTAGGTCGGCGCGCTGTATCCCTTCTGCGGTCCC
>JANYAA010000152.1 GCA_025355255.1 Chloroflexota bacterium
CCGCGCTGCCGCCGGCGGCCATCGAGCGGCGGTTCGGCAAGCACGGCGCGTCGCTCGTGGAGCGAGCCCACGGCATCGACCCCGACCCGGTTGCCGGCGGCGAGGCCGCCAAGTCAATCGGTCACGAGCACACATTCGACGTGGACACGAGCGACCGAGACGTCATCGAGCGGGCGTTGCTGGGCATGGCCGACGGCGTCGCTGGACGGCTGCGGTCGATGGGCTGGAAGGCCGTCACCGTGACGCTCAAGCTGCGCGACTCGAGCTTCGTGACCATCACGCGCCAGGTGAGCCTCAAGCAGCCGGCAGATCTCACGGAAGAGATCTACGCGGCGGCCCTCGTGCTGCTGCGCAAGGAGCTGCACGGCCAGCGGATCCGACTGGTGGGCGTCACGGCGTCCAACTTCCGCGAGCGAGAGCAGTTGGGGATGTTCGTCGAGGCCGGGGACCCGCGGCGGCACAAGGCGGCTGAGGCGCTTGACGCCATCAGGCGCAAGTACGGCGATCGCTCCGTCATGCGGGCTAGGCTCGTGCGCTCCGAGCTGCCCGCGCCGTTTGAGCGCGACCCGATGAAGGCCGTCCGTGACGAGCTGCCGGTCGATGACTCCGCGAGGGTTGGGCGCGCTCGGCGTGACAGCCAACCTGTCACAGAATCTGACGAAGACCCCGACATCGACGCTTGACACCGAACGCCTGTTCGGTCTAGGGTGCTCCAATAGAGAACAGGCGTTCACATCCGGAGTGCCCCCGGGTGCAGACGAGTCCCGCCGATGAAGGAGTAGTCACCATGGCGATGGTCCGCGTCGCACCCCTTACCGTTCAGGTCCGCACGGATTGGCTTCGCGGCGTGCCGCGCGAGATCCAGGTTGGCCAGGACCGCGTCCCGGTTTTGCGCCTGGTGTCCGTGCGGGATGAGCGCTCCGCATACCCGGCCATCACCGGGCCGCGGACCCTCTTCGAGGTGGAGACCCCCACCGCCCGCGTCGCCCTCACGTTCCAGCACCGCTCCCGCCGCTGGACGATTGACGGTCTGGATCAGCACGGGTTGGCCGCGTAGCCCCAACTGCCGGCAACTGTGGCAGGGCCGGACGGCCCGCCCATGACAGGCGCGAGGGACGCGCGGGCGGTGCCGCCGCATCCCTACAATCGGACCTGTGACTGAGACAACGCGCTTTCGCGACCTGACCGTCGCCGACTTCGTCCACAAGCTCGCATCCGGAGAGCCCGTGCCGGGCGGAGGCAGCGCGGCAGCCATCGCCGCCAGCCTCGGTGGAGCACTCGTAGCGATGGTCGCCTCCCTCTCCGAGGGACGGCCGAAGTACGCGGACCACGCGGCCCTCCACGCGGAGGCGATTACCACAGGCAACGCCTTGGCGGATCGGTTCCTCGCCCTGGCGGACGAGGATGCGGATGCCTACGCCGGCTACGGCCACGCGATGAAGATGCCGCGGGACACTGATGAGCAGCGTGAGGCTCGTGCTACGGCGATCCGGGCAGCCGCTTACAAGTCGTCGATGGCGCCGTTCCGCACGGTGCAGGCCTGCCTCGAGATGGTCGCCATGGCCGAGGCGCTCGCAGGGCGCAGCAACAAGAACGCCTCGTCGGATCTGGAGGTGGCGAGCCTGATGGCCGTCGCCGCGTCGCACGCCGCAGCAGCCAACGTCTTCATCAATCTGCCGTCTATCGGGGATGAGTCCGTCGCTCAAGACCTGCTGGTTCGCACGGAAGCGCTTGTCGACGAGATCGACCGCGTTGCAGCGCGCACGCGTGAAGCCGCGCGCAATGGGGAGAACCGGGACCCGCTTCCGGCAAGCCCCGCATGACGGCCCTGGTTGAGGAGGGGCCGCGCCTGCTGCGCGGGGGTCCAATCGGCAGCATCATCCGCGAGAAGGTGGCGGCGGACGTTGCCGTGTTCAGGGCGGAGTTCGGCTATCAGCCAACGCTCGCGGTCCTGGTGGTTGGGGCGGACGCGCCGTCGCTCGTGTACCTCCACAAGATCCTTGACGGGTGCCGCCTGGTTGGGATCGGCGACAAGCTCGTGGAGCTGCCCGCTGACGCCGCGGAAGACGATGTGCGCAACGCGCTGGAGGCGCTCCAGGCGGACCCGAAGATCGCCGGGATCATCGTCCAGCAGCCGCTGCCCAAGGGGATCCCGCTGCGCGTCGTCATCGACACGCTGGACCCGATGCGCGACATCGACGGCATCCACCCGCTCAACGCCGGCCTGCTGTCGCTCGGCTACGCGGGCTTTCTGCCCGCAACCGCGCACGCTAGCGTGGAGATCCTCAAGCAGTCCGGGATCGACATCGCAGGCAAGCACTGTGTCGTCGTCGGACGCTCCAACGTCATCGGCAAGCCCGCGGCGCTGCTGATGCTTCGCGAAAACGCCACCGTCACCATCTGCCACAGCAAGACCGAAGATCTGCCGTCCATCATCCGAACAGCGGACATCGTCATCGTGGCCATCGGCAAGGCCAACTTCGTCACCGGCGACATGCTCAAGCGGGGCGCGGTTGTCGTGGATGTGGGGATCAACGTCGTCGAGGGCAAGCTTGTCGGCGACGTCCACTTCGAGAGCGCGGTTCGGGTGGCGTCGGCCATCACGCCGGTCCCGGGCGGCGTCGGGCCGCTCACCAACGCCATCCTGCTCACCCATCTCGTCCAAGCCGCCCGAGCGAAGGCTACAGGGTCTGTCCCACTCGGCGCCCATTCCCTCGCCGTCAGCTCCCCGGAGGCCAAGTAGATGCCGTTCCCGTCCGACCTCGAGATCGCCCGCTCGGTCAAGCCCCGCCCGATCACCGAGGTGGCCCACGAGCTGGGCTTCCATGACGACGAGATCGAGCTGTACGGCAGCACCAAGGCCAAGATCACCATCGAGGGCATCGAGCGCCAGGAGCGCGAGAGACCCCGCGGCAAGTACGTGCTGGTGACGGCCATCAGCCCCACGCCGCTGGGCGAGGGCAAGAGCACCACCACCGTGGGTCTCGCGCAGGGCCTGCAGAAGATCGGCAAGAAGGCCGCGGTGGCGCTCCGGCAGCCCAGCCTCGGCCCGGTGTTCGGCATCAAGGGCGGCGCGGCCGGCGGCGGCTACAGCCAGGTCATCCCGATGGAGGACTTCAACCTCCACCTGACCGGCGACATCCACGCCATCGGCGCGGCGCACAACCTCGCGGCCGCGTTCATCGACAACCACATCCA
>JANYAA010000322.1 GCA_025355255.1 Chloroflexota bacterium
CGAACGTTACGTCGCGCGTCTCGCCGGGAGCCAGGTCCAATTGGACCTGGTGAGCGCCGATCGGCTGCCAGCCGTGCGCGATTGAGCCAGACACCCGACCGCGCTCAACCGCGAGCGGCCGGTCCCAGCCACGGTACGGCCCGAGGAACGCATCGCGCGATGTGTCGAACCTCGCGGATGGCTCAGAACACGCGAAGTAGGCGAAGTGGTCGCGCCGCTCGCGGTACTCGGTGGTGTGGTAGATGACACCGTCCTCGACCTCCACCTCGCCGATCGAGTAATTGCGCTGGAAGTTCGTCGCGTCATCCTGGGCGTCCCAAAGGCAGAACTCGACCGTCCCGAACAGCGACAGGCGCGCCGGTGTCGAACGCTCGTTCGTGACCCGCACACGCCAGATCTCGAGGGTCTCCCCGGGCGGCACGAAGTAGCGGGTCGTTGCGCGGATACCGAGCCGGCGGGACGAGATGGTTGTGTAGCCCATCCCGTGCCGGCACTCGTAGTCCTCGAGATCGTCGCGGGTGGGCTGCCAGCTGGGGCTCCAGTAGTCGCCCGAGTCGTCGTCACGCAGGTACACATAGCGCCCGTTCGAATCGAGCGGTGCGTCGTTGTAGCGGTAGCGGGTCAGTCGCCGGAGACGGGCGTCGCGCATGAACGAGTAGCCGCCCGCGGTGTTGGAGATGATGCCGAAGTACTCGTCGCTGCCCAGGTAGTTGATCCACGGCAGCGGAGTGTCGGGCCGCGTGATCACATACTCGCGGCGCTCGTCATCGAAGTGGCCGAAACGCATACGGGCTACGACCTGCCGATCCGGCACCGCGGGGTAGGCGGCAGCCAGCAGCCCGGCGTCGCGGACTGGCTGATCAGGGTGGCCATGCTTGGTCAAGGCCTCGTACCGGCGGGGGACGATGGGGGCGAATTGGAAGCGCTCCCAAAACTAGGAGACGGACCTCCGATTGTCAAGGAGAACGTGCTTGGCCGCGCTACTATGGCGCCCGGCTTCCGGTAGGACGCCCTCATGAGAAAGGGCGACGGATTGGCAAGGGACACGTTCGTTCCGCCGGGCTTTGTGTGGGGCGCTGCGACCGCCTCCTACCAGATCGAGGGCGCCGTCCATGAAGATGGACGTGGCGAGAGCATCTGGGACCGGTTCGCGCACACGCCTGGACGCGTGGCCAATGCCGATACCGGCGACATCGCGTGCGACCACTACCACCGCTATCGCGCCGACATTGCGCTCATGTCCCAGCTTGGCCTCGACGCCTACCGCTTCTCGGTCGCTTGGCCGCGCGTCGTGCCGACGGGCGCCGGACCGGTGAACGCTGCCGGGCTCGACTTCTACGACCGGCTCACCGATGAGCTCCGCGCTGCCGGCATCGCCCCGCACATCACGCTGTATCACTGGGATCTGCCGCAGGTCCTCGAGGACCGCGGTGGCTGGGCAAACCGCGAGACCGCGGACGCCTTCGCCGCGTACGCGGACGTCGTAGCCCGGCGCCTCGGTGATCGGGCCGCGGCCATCGCCACGCTCAACGAGCCCTGGTGCAGCGCACATCTGGGCTACCGGCTGGGGATCCACGCGCCCGGGCGCACGGACGCCGCTGCGGCGTATGCCTCAGCCCATCACCTGCTGATGGCGCACGGGCTGGCGGTGCCGGCGATCCGGGCTGCAGCACCGGGTACCCCTATCGGGATCGTCCTCAATCTGGAGCCGAAGCGGCCCGCCTCGCCCCACCCGCTTGATCTCGAGGCCGCTGGCATCGCACATGACCAGTACAACCGCTGGTTTCTGGACCCGGTCATGGGGCTGGGCTACCCGGCCGACGGCCGACGCGACGCCGGCTGGACTGGGGCTGAGGTCCGGCCGAGGGACATGGAGGTCATCGCCGCCCCAATCGACTTCGTCGGCATCAACTACTACACGTCGCGAACCATCCGCTCGCCGCTGCTCCCGCCGTTACACCCGATTGCGTCCCCCGAGGTGACAGCACTGGGCTGGGAGGTGGATCCAGGCGGACTCACGGAGATCCTCGAGTTCGTGGCGTCGCGCACTGGGAGTCTCCCGCTGTACGTGACGGAGAACGGCGCTGCGTACGCCGAAGACCCGCTCGATCCCACGCGCGACCCGGAGCGCACGGGCTATCTCCAGCGACATGTTGCGGCTGCGCTCACGGCGATCGAGCACGGCGTCCCGCTTCGGGGCTACTTCGCCTGGTCATTGATCGACAACTTCGAGTGGGCCGAGGGGTACCGCCCCCGGTTTGGGCTTATCGCCGTGGATTTCGAGACCCAGGAGCGCCGGATCCGAGACAGCGGACGCTATTGGGCATCGCTCGCCGCTGGTCCCACCCGCGCGCGCTAGCCGCCTAGCGGCTCACGCCCCTCGCGGCCCCTCAAGGATGCGGGCTGTCTTGCCATCGAGATCCGCCCAGAGCATGGCACTGCCGGGCCACGGCTTCGTGGCGCGCGTCAGCGCCTCATACGCGTCCCGCTCCATCACCGGGTAGGCCGCGCGGAACACCTCAGGCAGGGCGCGGACGATCTCGCGGGTTGCCGCCGTTGAGCGCAGGACGAGCAACCGATGGACCCGCGGTGTCGCGCCGGAAAACCACGGCCAGCCGCTCGCCGATGGCAGGCTGTCCGCCTTGAGGCCCGCCCACCGCAACTGCTGCTCCACACGCCGCAGCTGGCCTTGCACCTCAGTCGCCACGACGTCCCGGCACCACGGGTCGTGGAAGACCGCGTCGATCACGCCGCGCGCCGGCCGGCTGACGCCCACCTCTAAGCGACGACGCCAATCCTCGTGGGCGATGCCGAACAGCGCGTCCGGGATGGGCGACTGCGTCCGGTCGTAGATCCGCGGGCCGAGCGTCAAGTACAAGCGCAGACTCGCCTCCATGCCCAGCGCCGTAGCCAGCGCTACGAGTACGCGCGCAGACGGGACTCTCTTGCCGACCTCGAACAGGGAGACAGCTGCCTGATCCACGCCAGCTGCCGCGGCGAGGTCTTCCTGGCTCACTCCTCGGTCCAGCCTTGCGTTCTTGAGGTCGCGCGCGAGTGAACGGACGAAGTCGCGGTACCGGTCGCTGGCTGTCCTCAGGATCAACGTGTTGCCCATGCAGCATTCCATCAGGTGCCGCTTATCTGGCGCTGATCGGCGCCCCGCCTCGGCACGTATGACCGTGGGTCATCGAATCCCGGGATGCAGATGCCCAACTCGGCGTTTGGGCGCCTTCCCATGACCCCAGGTCATCGACTGGGCGGGTTTGACCCAAGAACTCGGCGCTGATTGCGGGATCCAATGACCTGGAGTCATGGCGGGCCACGAGGCGCCGCGAAACGCCGCCGCGCGGCAGCGTGCCGATACGCGAGGTCAAACCCCTGGCAGCACCCCGTCGGCCGACAGCCCAAACGGCGAACCGGCGGTTCGGACGCACGCGGCCAACGCGGACGCAACTTCCGGCTCAGGCGCCGAGACCGGCCTGGCCACCAGTTCGTCCACACGGACGCGCGCACGGCCGAAGGCGTCAAGGCCCCCGGCGTCCAGCCACGCGCGGCGTGACGTGCGGTCGATGATCTTGGTGGGCAGGAACTGCTCGTGCTTGAAGAGCGCCCGCGTCTCGGGCAGCTCCAGGAAGCGGCCCTCGAGACCAGCGGCGGCAAACGAGCCCGTCGCCAAGGTCACCTGCGGCGTGCTGATCCCGCGGAGCAGGCGCTGCGCCATGCCGATTGCCTCGGCGTCGATGACCAGCTTCTCCGGGCTTTGCGCCAAGAGGAAGTCCAGCATGCCGGCCCCTGAGATCATGTCGATCCCCGCCAGTGCGCCAACAAGTGCCGTCATCCCCGTCTCAAGCCCGGCCTGCGCGTCGATCACCTTGGAGTCCGTCGCGCCCAGGTACGCGTGCGTCGGCATTCCGAGCGACTTCCCAACGGCGGCGTACCCCGCATCGATCATCGCGGTCTCAATTGCGCCCATCGGCGTGGTGCCGGCGCGCATGTCCACGATGGCTGGCGCGCCGCCCCAGACGATGGGAGCGCCGGGCTCCGCCAGCTGGTTCAGCACGATGCCAGCCAAACACTCGGCCGCGTGCTGGACGATGCAGGCGACAAGCGTGATGGGCGCAGCAACCCCGGCCAGCGGCATCGACACCATCTCGGACGGCACATGCGCCCGGCCAAGGTCAATGATGTTGCGGCAGGCGAACTCAGACCACGTGAGCGGCGGCGACGGGCAGACGTCAAACACCGCGCGCGGCTTCTCGGCCAGCGCAGCACGACCACCGGCATCGATCGCGAGCAGGTCCAGCATCACGCCCGCGCCGCGCGGCGAGAACGCCCCGGTGACGACGGGCTTGCCGGAGTTCATGAGCACGACGAACAGGCGGTACAGGTCCCCGATCTCGGTGGGAACGTCGTGGCAGACGACGGCCGTGGAGACGGCGTCGTACGACGGCAGCTTGTCCGCCACGCGGATCAGCCGCTGCAGGTCAGCCGCTTGCGAGTGGCGCGCCTCCAGCGTGACGGGATCAAGCACGGAGACGCCCGAGGACCCGGGGTCAAAGTGCACGTTGCCCGAGCCGTACCGAACCACCTCCTCGCCTGCCCGGTTGTACAGCGAGAACTGGCGAGGCACCGTGTCGAGCGCGCGGCGGACGGCGGCCTCGGGGATGCGCGCCCTGTCGCCGTCGATCACGGCACCCGCACCGCGCAGCAGCGCCACGGCCTCGGGCTCCTCAACCTTGATGCCGGGCTCCATCAGGAGCTGGAGCGCCTCATCAATGATCCGATCGATCAGCGCAGGCTCCAGCAGTTCAAACCGCGGCCGCATCACGCCACCCCCATCAACTTGCGGGCCAACGTGACCGCGCCGATGGCGTCCTCGCTGTACCCGTCGGCGCCAATCTCGGCGGCCCAGGCCGCGCTTGCTGGTGCCCCGCCCACGATGACCCGCGTCTGCGAGCGCATCCCGGCTGCGGCCAGCGCCTCCACGACGGTCCGCTGGCCAGCCATGGTGGTGGTGAGCAGCGCCGAGACGCCCACGATGTCCGCGTGGTGCTCGCGGGCCGCCTCGACAAACCGCTCCGGTGCCACGTCCACGCCAAGGTCGGTGACCTCGAAGCCGGACGTGGAGAGCATCATCCCCACAAGGTTCTTGCCGATCTCGTGGATGTCGCCCTTGACCGTGCCCATCACCACGCGGCCCACGACCGTGCGCTCCGTGGCGAGACGCTTCAGCTCCGGCTCAAGGATCGCGAGCGCCTTCTGCATGGCGCGGGCGGCCAGCATCATGTCGGGCAGGAACAGCTCGCCCTCGGCAAACAGCTGACCCACGTGCGAGAGCCCCGGGACATACCCGCGGTCGATCGCGTCAATCGGCGGGACGCCGGTTGCGAGCGCCTGCTCGGCCAGTGACGAGGCTGCGGCCGTGTCGCCGTCGATGACGGCCTGGCGCATCGCCTCGAAGAGCTCCTCATGCATGTGCGGAAACCTCTGTGGGGTGTGGGGCTGGCGAGGGACGCACGTTGCTGTTGACAGGATCGTCGCATCCGGCCGCCCCCGCCGCCTCGCGGTTCCGCATGGGCCACCCGGCCTTGCGCGCATCGGGGAGGTCGGGGAAACTCCACGTCGATGCCCGAACTTGTGCACGGATCCGAGCGCAGGCCGCTCGTACCCGGTGTCTCCCTCTACGACGCGGCCGCCGAGCTGGGCTCTGTGGTGCCAGCCTCGTGCCGCCGCACCGGCCGCTGCCACGAGTGCGTTGTGGAGGTGCGCGCGGGCGCTGACCAGCTGTCGCCGCGGACAGCCGAGGAGGGCTTCCTCGGGCCGACGTTTCGCCTCGCCTGCCAAGCACACGTGGAGCGGGCGGATCGCGATCTTGAGTTTGCAATCCTGCGGCGTCGCCTGCGCATCCTGCTTGCGCCCGATGGGGACGGCGCTGCCCCTGAGGCGCTGGACCCGGCGGTGACCGTGGGCGAAGACGGGCGGGCAACGGCCGATGACGGCACGGACCTCGGCCTGATTGGCGGGGCGCCGGTGGGCGTCGCCATCGACATCGGCACGACAACTGTGGTCCTGGAGCTCGTGGACCTGCAAACGGGCGCGCTGCTGGCGGTCAGCGCCATCGAGAACCCGCAGCGGTTTGGCGGCAGCGACGTCATGACCCGCATCTCGTACGAGGAGGAGGTCCCGGGCGAGCTGCGAGCGGCGCTCCGGCGGGCGCTCAACCATGAGCTCAAGCGCCTCGGGCGCGAGACCGGCATCGACCGCCGCCGCCTCGTGGACGCGGTCATCGTGGGCAACCCCACGATGCGCGACCTTGCGCTGGGTCTGGACGTGTCGCCGCTCGGTCGGCTGCCGTACCGCTCCGTGACGGAGACGGCGCGGCGTGCCGGAACAGCCGCCACCACGGCCGTCACACGGCTTGCGCACGAGGCCGGGCTGCTGCTGAACCCCCAGGCCCGGGTCTGGGGCGCGCCCCTGATCGCCTGCCATGTCGGCGCCGATGCTGCCGCTGACCTGATTGCGGTTGACGCCGTCGCGCGTGGCGGCTCGTTCCTCCTGGTGGACATCGGCACCAACAGCGAGATCATCGCGAGCGACGGGGCGCGCCTCGTCGCGGCGTCAAGCCCCGCCGGTCCTGCGTTTGAGGGCGGCGGCGTCCGCTATGGCATGCCGGGGGCGGATGGCGCCATCGAGGGCGCGCGCTGGACCGGCGATCACTTCGAGCTGCAGGTCATCGGCGAGTCGGCCCCGGAGGGCATCTGCGGCTCCGGTCTTGTGGAGCTGCTTGCCGAAGCGCGCGCCGCGGACCTGATGAGCACGCGCGGCGGCTTTCTGGACCGCCGCCCTGAGCTTGTGATTGCCGACGGCCCGCGGATCACCCTCTCGCGCGCGGACGTGGGCCACCTCGCGGTTGCCAAAGCCGCCACAGCGGCGGGCCAGCGCGTGCTGCTGCGCCGGCTGGGCCTGCGCATTGACCAGGTGGAGCGGGTCTACCTCGCGGGCGGCTTTGCCAACGCGCTCGACGTGGAGGCCGCCATCGCGATCGGGCTGCTCATCGATGCCCCGAGAGGGGGCATCATCAGGGCGGGCAACGCCTCGATCGCCGGGGCGCGGGCGCTCCTCCTCTCACGCCGACGGCGTGCGGAGCTTGAGGCGCTCGTGGGGCGTATCGAGCACGTTGAACTGGAATCCGAACCCGACTTCTTCGACCTGTTCACCGACGGATGTCTCTTCGAACCCATCATCGCCTGAGGAACGCACATGCAACCCGCCAGCGACACCCCCTCCGCCGTCCCCGGCCCCGGCGCGCTCCACCGCGAGCTTGAGGACTCGGCGGGCTTCGCCACCGTTGTGGAGCTGGTGCCGTGGGCTGGCGCCCTGCAGGACGCCAAGGGCGCCAAACCCATGAAGATGGCGGCCGACCTCGCGGGCAACCCGCGGATCACGTCCATCTCCATCACGGACAACGCCGGCGGCTTCGCGAAGCTGGCGCCCGAGGTGTTGGGCGAGCAGGCGAAGGCCCTGGGCCACGACACGATCGTCCACGTTGCCTGCCGCGACCGCAACCGAAACGGCATGCAGAGCCTGGGCTGGAGCCTGCTCTCCCGCGGCCTGACCACGGTGCTGGCCCTGACCGGCGACTACCCGGCGCCCGGCAAGGACGGCGGCCCGCGCCCCGTCTTCGACATCGACTCTGTGGCGCTGCTCGCACTGATGCGCCAGATGGGCACCGCCGATCCGGCCGCCGACGGCTTCTATCTCGGCTGCGCCATCGACCCGTTCAAGCGCCTTGAGCGCGATCTGATCCCGCAGTTCCTCAAGCTGGAACTCAAGGTCCGCTCCGGCGCGGACTACGCGATCACCCAGGTGGGCTACGACGCCCATCGCCAGGACCAGCTGCTGCGCTGGATGCGCCGCGAGGGGATCGACATCCCCGTCATCGGCAATGCCTACATCCTCTCCGCCCCGGTGGCCCGCGCGTTCAACGCCGGCAAGGTGCCGGGCTGCGTTGTCCCGGACGCGCTGCTGGCGGTGGCCGAGGAGCAGGCCAAAGCACCGGACAAGGGCCGGGGGTTCTTCCTGGAGTTCGCCGCCAAGCAGCTGGTGGTCTCGCGTGGCCTTGGCTACAAGGGCATCTACATCTCCGGCCATCGTGACGCCGCCGAGGTTGCCCGGGTGCTGGAGATGGCCGATGCGCACCCGGCCGGCGACTGGCGCTCGCTGGTCAAGGATGTGAGCTGGGGCCAGCCTGGCTCCTTCCAGCCGTTTGCAGGCGATGGCGCGGGTCTGGCCACCGACGAGCTGTCGGCCACGTATGCCGCCAGCATCACCGAGGACGCCCGCCATGCGGCGCGCGGGAAGGTCTCCGCGTTCTACAAGCTGAACCGCACGCTGCACAGCCGCGTGTTCGAACCGGGATCGGCTGGGTTCAAGGTCTGGGCCAAGGTGTACGCCACCGTGGAAAAGGCCCACATCGAGAAGCCGCTCCACGTGCTGGAGAACGCGGCCAAGGTCCCGATGTTTGACTGCCGCGACTGCGGCGACTGCTCGCTGCCCGATATCGCCTACATGTGCCCGGAGAGCCACTGCCAGAAGAACCAGCGCAACGGTCCATGCGGCGGCGCCCATGACGGCCAGTGCGAGGTGCCGGGGCACACCTGCGTCTGGGCCGACGCCTACGCGCGCCTCAAGCCGTATGGCGAGGAGCTCACGATGCTGGACCGCGAGCCCGTGGTGACCGACAACGCCCTGCAGCGCACCAGCGCCTGGGCCAACACCTTCCTCGGCCGAGACCACTACGGCCGTGCAGCCGCCGCAGCCGACGCTGCTTCCGCAACACCCGCAACACCCGCAACACCCGACCAGACGCGAAAGGACATCCACTCGTGAGGCTCGACCGCAACGGCACCCCGTTCCGGATCATCGGCGAGAACATCCATGCCACCCGCATCCTGAAGCGCACGGGCAAGCACGCGGTTGAGCTGCCGGACGGCACCACGGGGATCGGGTTTGAGGTGGACGGCGAGCGGCTGGTCCTGCCGGTGCACCCGGCGCTGGCGGCCGCATCAGACTTCGCGAAGGGCCGCATCAAGCATGTCGCCAGTGCGGTCCGCTGGGGGCTAGACGGCGCCGAGTTTGCCGATGTCGCCGCCGCGTATGTCCGCGTGCTGGCCGCGCGCCAGGAGGCCGCCGGTGCGGACTGGCTGGACCTGAACGCCGACGAGGTCTCGCCCGACTCGGGCATGCGCGCCCAGGCCATGGCCTGGCTGGTGGACACCATCGAGGCGACGGCCAAGGTGCCCATGGCGATCGACTCGTCTGACGTGGCCGTGCTCGCGGCGGGCGTGTCAGCGTCGCGCCAGCTGCGCGGGACGCTGCTCATCAACTCGGCCTCGCTGGAGCGCGCCGAGGTCCTGGAGATCGCGGCAGCGTCCAACTGCGCGGTGATCCTCTCGGCCAGCGCCGCGAGCGGCATGCCTGCGGGCGTGGACGATCGCGTCCACAATGCCATCACCATCGTTGAGCTGGCGCTGGCCCACCAGATCCCCGCCGGCTTCCTCTACGTGGATCCCCTGGTGCTGCCCGTTGCGGCTGTCCCGGACGCCCCCGCGCATGTGCTCGAGGCTGCCCGCCAGCTGCGGATCGAGTACGGGGATGACATCCACTTGACGGGCGGCCTCTCCAACGTCTCCTTCGGCATGCCTGGGCGCAAGTTCATCAATGACGCGTTCATTGATTTGGCAGCCGACGCCGGCATCGACAGCGGGATCATCGACCCAGTCGCCTCGGACCTCACCCGCGTCTTCAGCGCGTCGCGCAGCGTGGATTCGTTCCAGCTGGCGGCCGACGTCCTGGAGGGCCGCGATCTGGGCGGCATGGAGTACGTGATGGCGTTTCGCGAGGGCCGGCTCACCGAGGAGTAGACCGCCAGGTCGGGTCAGAGCGCCCCGTCCTCAGACGGCCGGGACAGCCTTCACGATGTCCTCGTCGTAGCTCATCGCGAGCCGCTCGCCGGGCTGCAGCACCAGGACGTCGTCGTCCCACTCCGCGTCGATGAGCCGCCGGAGGAGCACCATGTTGCCCTCCATGGCCTCAAACGCCCAGCCGCGCCGATCCGCCTGGTCCTGTGCAAAAGCAAGCGACGCCGTTTCGTCGCCAACGCCCATGCCCACGAAGGCCGCGCGCTGGTAGTGGGTCTTCCACGCGCCCATGACCTCCATCAGGTAGTCCGCATTGTCCTCGCCGTATTTCTCCACGTACTCGGCGCGGACGGCCTCGAGGTTGTCGTCGCTGTCACCACCCACGCCGAGGCCGATGCCCCCGCCCGGGCGATAGCCGTCGCGCCGCTCCAACTGGTCCGCGACGTACCAGTACGTGGCGGGCGTATCCCGGACCTGAGCCTCATAGCGCTCGCGGGCGCCCAGGAAGAGCGTGATG
>JANYAA010000334.1 GCA_025355255.1 Chloroflexota bacterium
GCGGCGGCGTGATGGCGGCGACCATGTGAACGGACGGCATCGCCGGCGCACTCGCGCACCCGGCGAGCAGCAGGCAGGTCAAGACGAGCAACGGGGGCAGGCGACGGCGCACGACCGGAGCGTACGGTGCTCGGGTGTTCATGCCGCAGTCCGGGCGGCCCGTGGAGGTGGTGTCAGGCGGCAGCCTGGCGCGTGACCCTCAGGCTGCCGCAGGTGCTCCCACGGCGGCGCCGGCAGCGCCACCGCGACGCCGCCCGGCCATCGCCAGGACCACCAGCACGGCCACCACAAAGGCGCCCAGCCCGGCCACGCCCGCCACGAGCGGTGTCGCCTGCTCCTTCACCACGATGCCGGCGTACGCCCACACGATGACCCAGCCGTACGCCGCATCGCCAAAGCGCCGCACAAATGTGACGGCGATTGCGAGACCCACCAGCAGGACGGCGGCCGCGAGCAGCGGCGGGTCAATGCCGAAGCCGTTGAACCCAAGCGAGGACAGGGTCTGGGCGATGTTGGCGATGGTTGCGACGGTGATCCAGCCCAAGTACACCGCCCACGGCGCCCGGACCAGCCAGTAGCTTCTGGCCCGAAGGCCATCGCGGTGGCGCCAGAGCCGCAGGTGGATGGCGATGAGCGTGACCAGCAGCGCGATGATCACCGGGACGGACAGCGCAAACAGCTCGTACTGGAAGAGGAAGATCCAGACCGAGTTGAACAGGCCTGAGAGCGCGGGCAGCCAGCCCAGGTCCCGCAGGATCGGGTCCCCGCGATTGCGCCCCAGGCCTTGCCAGATCGTGAACGCCCCAAGGAGCGTGTAGATCAGGCCCCAGATGGCGAACACGTAGCCGGCGGGGATCACATACACGTGGAACTGATCGCTGATGACGTTGGTCATCTTGCCGCCGATGGGCACAGCGTTGGCCGCGACGTTCACGGCGAACGTGATCAGGAACGAGATTGCCGTGATCGCCTGGCGGATTCTGTCGGATCGCATGGTGGCCTCGGGCCCGCGTGTTGCCACCCACTGCTTCGCAGGTGCGAAGGCCGCGGATGGCTCGGCGTCAGTCCCAGCGGAACTTGCGCGCGGCAAGACCGCCGAGGACGACGGCCCAGCCCGCCAGGATGATCAGCGGCTCCGTGGCGTCGCCGCCGCCGCGCAAGCCAATCGAGAGCACGCGCGCCAGCTCGGCCGGGGGCAGCCCGGAAGCCAGCGTCGCCACGGCGCTCGGCAGCTTGTCCAGCGGCATGACGATCCCGCCCAGCACCAGCGAGATCAGGAACAGCAGGTTGGCCAGCGCCAACGTTGCCTCCGCGCGCAGGGTTCCGGCCATGAGCAGGCCAAGACCGGCGAAGGCCACGGTGCCCAACACCAGCCCCCCAACCACCAGCAGCAGCGACGCGCCGGGGCCCGGCGTCCAGCCCAGTGCGGTCGCCAGAGCCACCAGCAGTAGCGCCTGCACCACCTCGATGACGATGACGCCCACCGTCTTGGACGCCACGACGGCCGATGCGCCAGCGGGCGACCCGCCGAGGCGCTTGATCACGCCGTAGGAGCGGTCAAAGCCCGTGGCGATGGCCAGCGACACCATGGACGCGGCGATCACCGCCAGTGCGATGGACCCGGGCAGCATGCGGTCAACAGGCCTGCCCGTTCCGGTGCCGCCGGTCATGTCAAAGGCAGAAAAGACGAGCAGAACGCCCGCGGGGATGACAAATGTGACCAGCAGGTTCTCACCGCGCCGCGCGGCAACGCGCAGCTCGTTGAGCGTGAGGGCCCAGGCCATCGCCAGCCACGACGCGGGCTTGGCCGGCGTGCCGGCGCCGAGGGTGCGCGGCGCGCGCGACGTGCTCATGCGGTGCCCTCCGCTTCGGTTGCCAGGTCAGCGCCCGCTTCGGCGGCCACATCGGCGCCCACCAGCTCCAGATAGCGCTCCTCGAGGCTCCGCGCGCCAAGCCGCAATTCCGTGAGGAGCAGCCCGCGTTCCAAGCACCAGGCGGCCAGCGCAGCCACCAGCGTCGGATCTGGCGCCGCGGTCAGACCAGTCAGCTCATACGCAGCGCCGGCGCCCGCAACCGACACCCTCGCGCCAACCCCGCCAGCCGCGGCCGCCAGCGCGGCGGCATCGGCATCGGCCAGCGTTGCGCTCAGGCGGAAGCGCACACGCGGCGCCCCGGCACCCGTCAGCTCGGCCGGCGTCCCGTAGGCCACCACGCGTCCCCGGTCCAGCACGGCCACATGGTCTGCCAGCAGCTCCACGTCGCCCAGCTCGTGGGTTGTGAGCAGGATCGTCGTCCCCGCGGCGCGCAGCGCGGCGATCCGCTCGCGGGTTGCCTGCTTGGCCGCAGGGTCCATGCCCGCGGTGGGCTCGTCCAGGACCAGCAGCTCGGGCCGCCCCAACAGGGCGAGCGCCAGCGACAGCCGCTGCTTCTCACCGCCGGACAGCCGGCGATACCGGGTGGACGCAGCCCGGCCCAGATCCACGGCCTCCAGCAGGGCGTCGGGGTCCTCCGGGTCGCGGTAGAAGCGGGCATAGAGCCGGAGCACCTCGCGCGGGGTGGTGCGGTTGTCGATGCCGCCTTCCTGGAGCATCAGCCCAATCCGCGGCCGAAGCCTCGCGCCGTCGCGCATGGGGTCCAGCCCCAGCACGCTGACGGTGCCGGCATCGGCCTTGCGGTAGCCCTCCAGGATCTCAACGGTGGTGGTCTTGCCGGCGCCGTTTGGCCCCAGGAGTGCGAACAGCTCGCCGCGCTGTACCTCGAAGCTCACGCCCGCGAGGATGGGGCGCTTGCCGTATGTCTTGCGGATGTCGGCGACCGCGATCGCCGGCTCGGCGGTAAGCCCGGCGGCCGTCACGGCTTGATCTTCGCGTACTGCGTGTCGAAGTCGGCAGGCTTCACCTGGCCGATCTGGATGGCGCGCAGGACGCCGTCCTTATCGATGAAGTACGTCTGCGGCGGCGCCACCACGCGATAGGCGGCCGCAATGAGCCCGTCAGGATCCGTGACGGTTGGCCACGACGCGCCTTGGTCGGTCACGAACGGTGTGGCCAGCTCCGCCTGGTCCTTGTAGAGGACGCCCAGGACGACGAGGCCGTCTGTTGCGCCCAGGGTGCCGAGCCGGTCCTTGAACAGCGGGAATTCGTCACGGCAAGGCTGGCACCACGACGCCCAGAAGTTCACCACCACCGGATGCCCGCGGTATGCGGACAGGTTGATCTTCGTGGTGCCGTCGAGCGCGGTCCCGCTGATCGCCGGGGCTGCCTGCCCAGTCCGCGCGGTGCCGTCGCTGCCGCTGCAGCCGGCGAGGAGTGTGGCGAAGAGTGTTGCGGCGACGAGCGGGGCCACAAGGGTGGCGAGGTGCCGGGGGTGGCGGGTTGATCGCGTGGTCGTGGCGGGCCTACTTCAGCGTGAGCGTCCCGGTCATGTTCGGATGGACCGAGCACACAAACGCGTACTGGCCGGCCGGGAGCGGATCCACAGAGTAGACGGTAACCGCAGGCCCGTTGTCGAGGGCGCCCTTGAACTTGCTGGCGCCCGAGCCGTCCTTGATCTCCACGTTGTGAGGCACCGGGTCCAGATTGTTGAGCACGATGGTGAACGCCCGGCCGGCCGGTCCCTCAAGGGTGGTGGTGGACCAGGCGATGTTCTGGGCGGTCAGGTTGACATCGCCGGCAGGCAGGCTGGGCACCGGGGTGGGCGCGCCGCCGCCACCCGCGCCGCTGGCCGCCGGACCGCCGCTGG
>JANYAA010000357.1 GCA_025355255.1 Chloroflexota bacterium
CCGTGGCGATTGGCGCGATCACCAGCGCCAGCAGCAGCTCACTCACGCCCATTACCGAGGCCAGCGCGTTCACCGCGTCAACAAACAGGTAGGCGCCGCCCATGATGCAGGCGAGCGCGAACACCACCTGCGCGCCCACGATTCGCAGCCGTGGCACGGCTGGGTCGTGGCGATGGGCACCGCGGTCCAGCCGGTGAAAGCGCAGCGGCGAGAGCTCATCCTCGCCTTCGCCCTCCGCCCGCTCATCGTCAAAGTGGCCCTTCACGTACCGCGCGTACCAGAGGATCAGCAGCACCGCCACAACCGGCTTGAGAAAGCCAAGGCCTAGGGGCAGGAACGCCGTGGAGATCGCCACCGCGTACGCAACGACGAAGTACCGGATGTCGTGGACCAGCACGCCGGTGTCAACCGGCATCTCCGTGTCGAACCGACGGCGCCGACGGAAGGCGATGACACCCGCGCCCGTGACGAACATCGCGAGCGTTGACAGCATGAACGGCGCGCCGAGGATCGCGCCGATGCCCACGGCGTCGGTCTTGGCGCCCCCGCCGCCAAACACGATGGCGATGATGGGGATCATGGTCTCGGGCAGTGCCGTGCCGACCGCGGCCAGCACAGAGCCCACGGCGCCCTCAGCAAGCTCCAGCCTGCGTCCAAACCACTCGATGCCATTGGTGAACAGCTCCGCGCCCACCAGGATGACCACGAATGCGACGGCCAGCAGAATTGCGTCCACCGTCAGCCTCCCATGGCCTGCGCCGCGAGGACGGCCGCACTCAGCACGAGCACCACAAGCAGCGATACCAGCGCCAAGCGCCGATTCCCTGCTGCGAAGAATCCGACACCGGACACGACTACGCGCGCTACCGGCATGGCCATGACCACCAGCAGCCCACTCCAGAGGAATCCGGCGGGACGAAGCGCGACAAGATCACCGGGAATGGACGACAGCGAGAACGCCGGGATGGCCGCCGTGAGCGGGTCAATCCCATGGGCAAGCATCATCACTACGCCAGCCAGGATGAACACGACCGCCGCGCGTGTGCCAAGCGTGAGCAGTCGGGCGATCGCCGACTCCAGGCGGCGAGCCGTGTCGGCACCTGCTCCAGGAGTGCCCGGCGTCGCAGCGAGGCTCACTGCCCGAGTGCCTTGATCGCCATCTGAACAGCGTTGTAGATCATGACCACCACGAAGAGCAGACGCAGCAGCCGGACGTCGATGCGAGCGGCGATGCGAGACCCAACGATGGCGCCTGCGAAGACGCCCAGCGCGGTAGGCCCGGCGATATATGGGTCAACCTGGCCGCGCAGCAGATAGATCACGGCGGAGGAGGTGGCCGTGATGCCGATCATCATGTTGCTTGTGGCGGTAGCCACCTTGAGCGGGACGCCCATGACGAGGTTCATCACCGGGACCTTCACGATGCCGCCGCCAACGCCCAGGATCGCAGAGACGACACCCGCAAACACGGAGCCTGCCATGCCCATGGGCAGACGCTGGACGCTGTAGCCCTCCCCGCCTAGCGTTTCGGTGAAGCTCCCAGGCGCTGGAGCACCCGCTTCAGCGGCAGCAAACTCGGGGGAGCCCGGGGCTGGGGCAACGGCCTGCGGCTTGCGGCCAGCGCGGAACATCGAGACCGCCACCCAGGTCAGCAGCGCGGCGAAGAGCGCGGCCAGCACACGGTCCGAGAGCAGGAAGGCCACGAGGCCGCCAGCCAGGGCGCCTGACGCGGTGAACAGCTCCAGCACCATGCCCAGACGCAGGTTCGCCGTGTGACGCTCAAGGTAGACGCCGGCCGAGGCGCTGGACGTCACGATCACGCAGACCAGCGAGACGGCAACCGCCTCGCGCAGCGGCAGCCCGAAGGCAAACGTCAGCAGCGGGACGATCAGGATCCCGCCACCGAGCCCGAGCAGCGAGCCGAAGACGCCTGCTGCGACGCCGCCGGCGAGCAGCACAAGCCCGGCGATCACCGAGGAGCCGCCGAACTGGCGGCGCCCCCCGGCGTCTCGCCGTGGCGCTTCACGACGCTATGGGCGGAGGTGCTGCGGCGCGTACGGGAGCAGCGCCACGTGTCGGGCCCGCTTGAGGGCAACCGACAGCTCGCGCTGGTGCGCGGCGCACGTCCCGGTCTTTCGTCGCGGCTCAATCTTGGCGCGCTCGGACAGGTAGCGGCGGAGGCGGTTGACCTCCTTGTAGTCAATCGCGGCCGTCTTGTCAGCGCAGAAGGAGCAGACCTTCCGGCGCCGACGGTCGCGGTACATGTCGTCGCGCTTCTTGCTGGGTCGCATCGCGGGGGGCATTCGGGTGTCTCCTGGGTGGCGGGCAAGCCCGCCGAGGCGGCCGGTCAGGCCGCGGAAGGGATCGTCAGTTAGAAGGGAAGATCGTCGAGATCGTCGGGCGCGGGTGCCGGCTGAGCAGACCGCGTCGGCCGCACTGCCGGGCCGCCGCTGGCGCCGCCACCGGAGTAGCCGCCGGACGACGTGCCTGCGGGCGTGCCTGCGGGCGTGCCCGAGGGGCCGCCCGCAAAGGCGCCGCCCTCGTCGTCGTTGCGGACACGGGCGTCCAGGCTGATCACGTTGTCGGCAGAGATCTCCAGCGACGTCCGCTTTTGGCCGTCCTTGCCCTCGAACTCTCGAGTGCGGAACCGGCCCTCAACGAACACCTTGTTGCCTTTGCGGAACTGCTCCGCGGTGCGCTCTGCGCGATCGCCCCAGACGGTGACGCGGAACCAATCGGTGCCCTCGTCCACCCACCCGCCGCTGCCGTCGGGCTTGCTGTGGCTGACGGCGACGCTGAACTCCGTCACCGCCCGGCCATTGGGCGTGTAGCGCATCTCGGGATCACGCCCGAGGTTGCCGATGATCATCGCCTTCGCGAACGCCATCTCGGCTCTCCCCTCAGTCGATGGCCGCGGGCGCGGCCTCGCTCTCGGACTCGTCGATGCGCTCAACGGTGTCCATGTCGTCCTCGTCGTCGGAGGGCGGGAGGACCGACTCGAGATCATCGATGTCCGCGGAGCCGGCCGCATCGCGACGGGCCTTGACCGGGCGAACAGCGCGGGTCACGAGGGAGCGGAGGACATCCTCGGTGATCTGGAGGCTGTGCTCCAGCTCGGCGATCGCCTCAGCGGGGCTCTCAAACACCACAATGTGGTAGGAGCCATCGCGATAGCGAT
Organism: Chloroflexota bacterium; assembly: GCA_025355255.1. GTDB lineage: Bacteria > Chloroflexota > Limnocylindria > Limnocylindrales > CSP1-4 > CAIXZV01. The sequence continues at coordinate 3,179 of JANYAA010000357.1, forward strand.
CGATCGGGTACGCGAGGCGGCGGCGGCCCCAGGGAGCCACCTTGATGATCTGCCCACCAGCCGAGACCACGTAGCGAGTGGTCCGGTCGATCAGGGCTGCTGCCCGCTCATCCGGCGCATCTGGCCGGAGGACGAGCATGAGTTCATAACGGCGCACGGCCTGCATGTCTCCTTCCAATGGGATCTGCCCCGGTGACGGACATGCCGAGCCGGAGCCGAAAGGACGCCGAAGAATAGCACGGGGTCCCGGCCACCCCCTCTCGGGTCTATGCTGGCGGTCTGGGCTCAGCGGAAGATCCGCGCCCACGCCATGGGGGAATACAGCATGCGAGTGCGCAGCCGCGCCGTCGCCATCCTCGCCGCACTCCTCATCGGTCTCGGCAGTGCGTCCGGAGCGGGCGCGGCACCGGCGTCGGCCGCCAGCAACGTAACCGCCCGCTGGCTGCTCTACCAAATCCCGGTGACCAACGAGACCGGCTGGAGCACGTACAACCGGGCCCTGTTCGACTACCCGGCGGATCTCAACGGCGACTGCCAGAACACGCGGGCTGAGGTCCTCATCGCCGAGAGCCGTGCGTCGGTAACCTACACCTCCGCACGCCACTGCTATGTCAGGACCGGGCGCTGGTACTCCTACTACGACGGCGTTTGGGGAACGCTTGCCAGCCGCTTCGAGCTGGATCACCTGGTCCCCCTGTACGAGGCGTGGATCTCCGGCGCGCGCCGCTGGACGACGGCGGATCGGCGCCGCCTCGCCAACGACACCGCGTTTGGCGCCACGCTCCAGATTGTCACTTCCGCCGTGAACCAGGCGAAGGGCGAGAAGGACCCGGCCAGCTGGCTTCCGCCACGCGCCAGCGCGCGCTGCACCTATGCAATCCGCTGGGTCCAGGTGAAGTACCGCTGGCGGCTCACGATGGACTCGGCTGAGCGCGGTGTGCTCTCACGGCTGCTGTCAGGCACCTGCGGGGCCACGATGATCGCGGTGCCCGCGCGAGGCCGCTAGACCCCACCGCCCCGGGCGGAAGGGCGCCCCGGCCGCTGGGGGGATAGCAGCCGAGGCACACCCGCAACCCTAGCGAGGGCTGCGCAGGGGCGCATCGGCCGTTCTGCCGAGAACCCCGTGCCAGATGGTCCCGAGGGCGAGGTTCGAACTCGCACGAGGTTGCCCTCTGCGGTGTTTAAGACCGCTGCGTCTGCCTGTTCCGCCACCTCGGGTCAGTGCCGATCGTAGCGCGCAACCGCGCCCGCACGCGGCAACCACCGCAACGGCACCGGACCGCTGCAAATGTCAATTCGCGGCGGGTGTAACCTCCGCCCTCTCACAACGCGACGGCCTCGCTGTCTGCGGGGCCCCAGGAGGAACTGCATGTTCGCAACCCGCACCCGGGCTCTGGCGCTTGCCGGCTCGGTCGTCCTTCTCGTCAGCGCGTGCAGCGGTACCGCCGCCACACCCGCACTCACGGCTGCACCCACGGCCGCACCGACAGCCGCCGCGACAGCCGCCGCGAGCGCGAGCGCGAGCGCCGCCGCGCCGACTGCCGCCCCCACCAGGGCCGCCCCTGCCGCGCCGGACCGCATCAAGACGGCCAGCAAGCTGGTCTTCTGCGTGGACGTCAGCTACGCCCCCGAGGAGTTCTACGCGGCGGACGGCACCACGGCGCAGGGTTCCGACGTGGACATCGCCAACCAGATTGCCAAGTACTGGGGCGTCACGGCCGAGATCGACAACACTGGCTTCGACTCAATCATCCTGGCGCTCAACGCCAAGAAGTGCGACCTGATCATCTCGGGCATGAACGACACGACGGACCGCGCGAAGCAGGTTGACTTCGTCGACTACCTCAAGGTTGGCCAGGGCCTGCTCGTTCCGGCCGGCAACCCAAAGGGCATCCACACGCTTGAGGACCTCTCCGGCAAAAGCGTTGCCGTTCAGCTGGGCACCACCAACCTCGATGCGCTCAACGCTGCCAGCGAGAAGCTCAAGAACGCCGGAAAGGCGCCAATCGATGTCAAGGGCTATCAGAAGGACACGGACGCATTCGCGCAACTGGGCCTTGGCCGCGTGGACGCCTATTCCACCGACTCCCCCGTCGTCGCCTACTACAACAGCCTCCCGGCCAACGCCGGCAAGTTTGAAGTGGGCGGCACACCCATCGATCCCGCGCTGATCGGCATCGCGATGCGCAAGGACGACGCCGGCATGAAGGCTGCCGTCCAGGCCGCCATCGACGCCATGTACGCCGACGGCAGCATGAAGTCCATCGTTGACAAGTGGGGCATGACCAACGCGGTCGTTCTCCTGAAGTAGTCCGTCACGGGGCGGCTGCCACAGTGGCGGTCGCCCCGTCCCCGCAGGGCCGGAGGCGCGTGGATGGGTTTCGACCCGAAGGAATTCCTCGACTTCACCTTCACCTGGCGTGGCGTCCTGATCGGGGCGCTCACCACGACGATCCTCATGGCCATCGCGGCCCAGGTGCTCGGCGT
>JANYAA010000379.1 GCA_025355255.1 Chloroflexota bacterium
GCAGGACGTCCGCGTTGCCCTCCGTGCCGAGCTTCAGCGCGGCCCCGCTGCCGACGGCCACGGTTTTGACCTTGTACCCGCTGGCCGCTTCAAAGGCCGGAACCAGCACGTCGAGGAGCCCGGAATCCTGCGTTGACGTGGTTGTCGCGAGGATGAGGTCAAGTGACCCGGTGGGCGTGGGTGCAGACGTGGCTGCCGAGGCGGGAGTGCCGGTGGGCGACCCGGTGCAGGCTGCGACGGCAACCGTGAGGATGCCGGTCATGACGACGGAGAGCGCGCGACGCGGGACGGCAGAATACACAGATAACCCTAAGCTATTTGGCTTGTCTTACTAGATACCGCAACCGGGTATCGAGCGACAGGCTACACGACCCAGGCGAGTCCGAGGCGGGCCAACGTGTCAGGCGTGGGGTTGCCGGTGGCGGTGTCCCAGCCGGCAAACTCGAAGTACTGGTCCAGCGCACCCTCAATGACCGCCCGGTCCAGCGCCACACCGGCTGTGGGCCCGGTGCCCGTCAGCGACTTGAAGAACTTGGCCGGCAGCGCGTCGCTGCTGCGGGTCATCCCTTCACGGGCGTTGAACACGCGGAGCAGGTTCAGGCGCCGCTCGCCAATCTCTATCAGCTCATCAATGTCGAAGTCCGTCCAGCCGGTGACGGCCTTCACGGCGTCAACGGTCTCCTGCGGTCCAAACAGCGTCCAGGAGGGACCCCAGACAAACTGGCAGAGGTCTGCCGTGTCCAGGAACGAGTAGAACTGCTGCGTCTTCAGCGCGAAACGGACCTTCTCCGCGCCAAGGGAGTTGTACGGCAGCGGCTCGTCAAAGCCGATCATCTTCAGGCGGTTCATCGAGAACTCGCCCGCCATCTCGATGGCCCCGTCGTGCTCGGAGGACTGGTGGTCCGCGCCAAACGGGTTGACGGCGTAAATGACGCCCAGCGAGCGCTTCGCCTGCGGCATGTGCGCGGGCGCCTCCGCGCCCTTCACCGTGATCAGGAGGTCTTGGCCCTTGCCCAGAATGGCCGCCGCACGCCGGGAGCCGTTGGCGAGGATGTCGCCGAAGCCCTCACGGGCGGCGATCATCTCGGTCAGGCGGACCATCGCGGCCGTATCGCCAAAGGGGGCCGAGAAGCCGATCTCCGCCTCGGACAGCACGCCGTGCGTGAAGCAGTCCATGGCCCAGGCGACCGTGGCCCCGGTGCCGATGGTGTCGAGACCCGCCTCGTTGCAGATCTTGTTGGCGAGCGAGATGGCGTGGAGGTCGTCAACGCCGCAGTAGGAGCCAAACACGGCCGCCGTCTCGTACTCCGGCCCGCCGTGGCGCTCCTCAACCGGGCGTCCTTCCCACTCGGTCTCCACGGCGCGCTTGCAGCGCACGGCGCACGAGTAGCAGGTCTCGCGGTTCTTGAGGATGGTGGCCGTCATCGTGGCGCCGCCGATGGCCTCATAGCCGTCGAATTGCCCGGCGCTGTAGTTGAATGTGGGCAGACCGCCGTTCGCGTGCTGGCCTTCGAGCACGCCTTCCGTGCCGTCAATCCGCAGGCCCAGCATGTCGCCGTTGTTGGGGATTTCGGCGGCGCCCCACTTGGCAAGCTTGAGGAGGGCAGCAGGATCCGCCATCGGCACCTTGCGGTTGGTGCCCCGGACCACAACCGCCTTGAGGTTCTTGGACCCCATGACGGCGCCCATGCCCGTGCGGCCGTTGGCCCGGTTGCCCATGCTGATGATCGCCGCCACGCGCGCAAGCTTCTCCCCGGCAGGCCCGATGGCCGCAACCTCAACCTTGCGATCGCCCAGCTCAGCCTTGAGTGCGTCGGTTGTTGTCGAGGTGGTCATGCCCCAGAGGTGGCCCGCCGGGCGGAGCTCCACTTCGCCATCGTGGATCCAGAGGTATACGGGCTGCGGTGCGCGCCCCTTGATGACGATCCCAGTGAAGCCCGCGAAGCGCAGCTCGGCCGGAAAGAAGCCGCCGCCCTGGCTGTCGCCGATGCCGTCCGTCAGCGGCGATCGAGCGCTGATGGTGATCCGGCTTTGGCCGGCGATGGGCGCACCCGTCAGGAGGCTGTCCATCATCGTGAGGACGTTGGCCGGATCTAGACCGTCCGTCCCGGCGGGGGTGTCGCGCAGGATGTAGTAGAGCCCCATCGCGGAGCCGCCCAGATAGGTCCTGTAGAAGGACTCTGGCGGGCTCTCAACCTCCACGCTGGACGTGGTGAGGTTGACGTGGAGGATCTTGGCTGCAAAATCGCCTGACATGGCCCGCCTCGGGTAGCTCGTGGAGGCAATCGCCTCACGTTGCCGTGAGCATACTCAGTTGGCGGGCGCCAAACCACGCGCTGTCGGCTTGCGTCACTCCGCGCAACGCGCCGCCCCGAGGGGCCTTCCCCGCCCAATGGGGGCGCTCCCCGGCTAAGCGCTGGCGGTTTTCGGTGCTTTCGGCTTCTTGATCTTCGGCGGCCGTTTCGG
>JANYAA010000461.1 GCA_025355255.1 Chloroflexota bacterium
CGGCCGGACGCCGCTGGTGCACGGCAGGCCGATCACCCGCACGCCCGGCGAGTAGTGCATGTGGGCGCTGCCGGCGAGGTCGATGCCGGGATCCGAGATGTTGTTTGTTGAGAACACCAGGATCTTCGGCACGAAGGTGTCGCCGGGGGCCCGGGGCTCAGTGGCGACGGGAGCGGTCATCGGTGGGGGCTCCAGGGCGGAGGGAGGCCATTGCGGCGAGGCAGAGGGTTGCTCGCCGCAGCGGCATCGGATGGGCTACTTGCGGCGGATGACGAGGACGCGGTCGTAGCCGTCGCCGGGCACGACGCCAAGGAACTCGTGGCCCACCTTGCCGGACCAGGCGCCGATGTCGCTCTTGGTGGCGGGGTCCGTGGACCAGATCTCGATGGTCTCGCCAAGTGCGACGGTGCCCATGCTCTTCTTGGCCTCGAGGAGCGGTCCGGGGCAGGCGGAGCCGCGCGCGTCAACGATCTTGGCGGCGGTGATGGCGGTGAGCTCTTCCAGCGTTGCGGTCACAGGGATGTCCTCCTAGTACACGAGCGAGTTGGTGGCCGAGGTGATCTCGGCGATGAAGCGACCGGCGGCAACCACTTCGGCACCGTCAACAAGACCGTCAGTCGACGGAATCCCGCGGCTCTTGAGGCACGGCGAGCACACAAGCAGCTTGGCGCCGAGCTCGCGGACGTCCGCGAGCAGCTTGGCCAGGGGCGGGAACTCCGGGGCGTTGACCGTCTCAGCGACGCCGCGCGCCACGAGCTCTACACCCGGTCCCTGGAAGCCCATGACCACCTCGACGTCGGAGGCGAGGGCGGCTGCCGCCATCACGAACGGCACGGTGGCCAGCTCGGCTTCGGCTGGACCCTTGGTGACCATGAACACGAGCTTTTCGGTCATCGCCGACTCCTTTGGCGCCTGGGGCGCACTCAGATGAACAAGACCTGGCCGCCCTCGGCGGCCATGAGGAACGTGGCGATCCCGCCCGACGAGTCCACCAGCGCATCGAGGGCGGTCACGTCGATGCCCAGGACGTCCAGCGAGCCCGAGCAGGCGAGGATGGACATCTCGCCCAGCTCCTTGGCCATGCGGAACGTCTCCAGCCACGGGATGTGGCCCGTGCCGCGGACCGGCCGGCTGGCACCGTCAACCGTGGCGTCCCAGGCAAGGCTCCGGTTGTCCTCGATGCGGTCCGTGCGGAAGGCGTCCAGCGCCCAGTACTGCAGCAGGATGTTGACCGGCCGACCCAGCGCAGCGGCACCGGCGGCCAACGTGGCAGCTGCGTGCAGCTTGTCGGCCGTGCCGGAGAACAGGACGAGGGAGAGGCTGTCTTCGCTCATGCGCTGGATCACCTGGAGGGCGCCGCCGGGGCGGACGCGTCTTGCCGAAACGGTGTGTACGCATATATATATGTTTCTGACACATAGATATGGCGAGCCACTAGTCATGACCTGCGGGTCCAAGCGGACTGCTGTGTCGGGCCTGGGCCAGTCGGCGGGTCATTCGTGACGACCGGCCGGTCCGCATCCGGCCCCGGGGCTGGCACCGTGCACGGGTGACCCAGTCAGACCCCACGCCAAGCGCCCTGCGCGCAACCACCGATGAGCACCACGCTCGCCTGCTGCCCCATGTGGACCGGCTGCTTGTCCTGGCGGACATGGTTGGCCAGGTGGAGTGTGCCGCGCTCCACGCGCTGTTCGAGGAGGAGCACACCTTCATCGTCGGCCAGCTTCTGCCGCACATGGAGACCGTGGAGCTCGCGCTGTACGACCGGATCGAGGTGCTGATGGGCGGTCGCCACTCGATGGCGCCGATGCGTGAGGAGCACCGCTCCGTGCGGCGGCTTGTCGAGGAGCTGAGCCGCTACAAGGAGCACGCCGAGGGTTGCAGCTGGAGCGCCGTGGAGGGGCTGGCGCTTCGCCGGGCGCTCTATCGGCTCCACTCGCTGCTCAAGGTGCACCTCGCGGAGGAGGAGCTCTATCTAGGCGTCCTGGAGCGGAGCCTCACGCAAGCGGAGAAGGACCAGCTGGCGCGCGGCCTGGATCACGCGATGACGGAGCCGCTGTAGGCCCGCTGCAGCTGGAGGGCAAACAGACCGGCGCGGCACATCCCGGCTCACCCGGTGGGTCATAGCGCGCAGGTCAGCACCGGATGACCCATCCGGTGAGCCGTCCGTGCTGGAGGGAGCCTCTGGGGTGCCGCCGGGATCCGGATGACCCGCAGGGTGAGCGGTCTGCGCTCGGCTGCGCGGCATCGCTCACCCGATGAGCCGCGACCAGCACGGGGGCCGTCGCGACAGCCGCTGGGGGCCGACAGACCCGCGGGTGATGACATCCGGCCCCTATGACATATCAGCTGTGCGTGTGATGTTCATTAGGCGCTGAGGTGTCCGCCTCGGCAGCCTGAGGACCAGCTGACCTGATGACCACACCGCTTCCCGTTGTCGGCGAGCCGCGCATGGACCTGCCCGCCCCCGACGTCGCCGATGCAGCCGCGCTTGCCGGCCTGCTTGCTGACCGTACGCGCGCCGGGATCCTGCGCATGCTGGCCGATGGCCCGCACTGCGTCTGCGAGATGGCCGCTGCGCTGGGCGAGCGCGACAACAACGTGAGCAACCACCTGGCCCGGCTGCGCGATGCCGGTCTGGTCCGCGCAGTCCGCCACGAGGCCAACGCGCGGTTCCTCTACTACGAGCGCGACGAGGCAGCCGTGGCGGCCGCTCGCGATCAGCTGCTGGCAGTGCTCGGATGACCGCCACCGCCGTGCGCCGCGTCCACGTCCCGCTCCCGGTGACCGTGGCGGCCGCTGCAGTCGCCTGGCTTGTCGCCTGGTTCGTCAACCTCCCGTTCTCCAACTGGCTCGTCTTCGACGTGCTGCGGCTCCAAGCGGGCTCGCAGTCGGGTGACGCCGTGGCGTTCTTCCTGTTCGACACGCCCAAAGTGCTGCTGCTCCTCGCCGGGATCGTGACCGTGGTCTCGTTCCTGCGCTCGTTCGTGGCACCGGAACGCGTGCGTCAGGCGCTCGCCGGCCGGGGCACGCTGCCGGGCACCGTCGCCGCCGCCTCGTTCGGGATCATCACGCCGTTCTGCTCGTGCTCCGCCGTGCCGCTGTTCATCGGCTTCGTGGAGGCTGGCGTCCCGCTGGGCGTGACGTTCGCGTTCCTCGTCTCGAGCCCGATGGTCAACGAGGTCGCCATCGTGCTGCTCTGGGGCCTGTTTGGGCCCGGCATCGCGCTGGCGTACATGGCGGCTGGCTTGGCGGTGGCCATCGTGTCCGGCCTCGTCATCGGGCGCCTTGGCATGGAGCGCCACGTCGAGGACTACGTCTGGACAATCCGGGCGGGCAGCACGTTGCCCGTCTTCCGGCCGACGCTTGCAGACCGAATCCACGACGCCTGGCGATCAACCGTGGACATCCTGGGGCGGGTCTGGCCGTGGGTTGTGGGCGGCATCGCAGTTGGCGCGCTGATCCACGGCTTTGTGCCCACGGAAGTCGTCGCCCAGATCGGCGGCTCCGGCAACCCGCTCGCGGTGCCGGCGCTCGTGGCCATCGGCGTGCCGCTCTACAGCAACGCCGCCGGAACCATCCCCATCGTGGAGGCACTGCTGGGCAAGGGCCTGCCGCTGGGGTCCGCGCTCGCGTTCATGATGGCTGTCACTGCCCTGTCGGTGCCCGAGCTGGTGATTCTCCGCCGGGTCATGAAGCCGCGGCTGCTGGCCGTGTTCGTCGCCGTGGTGGCCAGCGGGATCATCGCCATCGGCTACCTGTTCAACGCGTTTGCCGCTTAGCGCAAAGGAGCCCATCCCATGACGACCATCCAGGTGCTCGGCCACGGCTGCGACAACTGCAAGCGGCTGGAGGCCAACACGCGCGAAGCCGTCGCCAAGGCGGGCATCGAGGCCGAGATCACCAAGGTCACCGACGACCCGGGAATCATGGCCTTCGGCATCCTCTCCACGCCCGGGCTCGTCATCGACGGCAAGGTGGCCAGCTACGGGCGCGTGCCGTCCGCTGCCGAGATCGCCCGCTGGCTGAAGGCGTAGCCGCACGTGGCCAGATACAAGGTCCTGGCCTGGCGCGCGATCCCAACGCAGATCCACGTGACCGACGACACCGGCGCCGTTGTGAAACGGCCGATGCCGAAGTGGTTCATGCAGGAGGTCAGCCGCGTCACGATGCGCGAGGGCCTCGCCGGCACGGACGACTACCTCGAAGCCTTCGCCTGGACGGCGCCACTTGAGCGCGCAGGCACCGCGACCGAGGTGGCCGAGGCTATCAGCGCCGAGCTGTGCGCCAAGTTTGGCCGGACGGCCGAGGGGCGGCGGATCGCCACATCGGGCAACCCCGCCGCCGCAGACGGCGACAGGGAAGCCTGAGAGCCGCAGCGAGGGCCAACCCGGCGGCCTCAACAGCGAATATATGTAATTGCGCAAATACGCAACTACAGAGTAGGATGTTGGTGCCCCGCGGTGGCGGCGCACGCAGTCAGCCGCACCGTCGACAAGGACCCGAGCATGCCCCACAGCGCAGCCAGCCAGGCGTCTGGCGATCCTGAGCCCGCTTCGCGCCGCATCGTGATCATCGGCGGCGTGGCGGGCGGCATGTCCGCGGCTACCCGCCTGCGGCGGCTTGATGAGACCGCGCACATTGTCGTGATCGAGCGCAGCGGCTATGTCTCGTTTGCCAACTGCGGTCTGCCCTACCACGTGGGCGGCCTCATCGAGAAGCGCGATGCGCTGCTGCTCCAGACCCCCGAGTCGCTCGCCGCGCGGTTCCGGCTCGATGTCCGCGTCCGCCACGAGGCCGTCCGCATCGATCGCGTGCAGCAAGTCGTCGTGGTGCGCGACCTGGCCGCTGCGGCGGGCACCGACACGGAGCTGGAACTCCCCTACGACGCGCTGATCCTCTCGCCCGGCGCCAGCGCGGTTCGTCCGCCGATCCCCGGCATCGAGCGAGCGCTCTCGCTGCGCAATGTCGAGGACGCGGACGCGATGGTGGCGGCGGCCGGTCGCGCGAAGACAGCTGTCGTCATCGGCGGCGGGTTCATCGGCCTCGAGATGGCGGAGAACCTCGTCCACCGCGGCATTCAGACGGCCATCGTTGAGGCCACTGCACAGGTCATGGCGCCGCTGGATCCGGAGATGGCGGCGCCCGTCCACGACAAGATCCGCCGGGCAGGCGTCGCCCTGCGCCTTGGCGCCGCCGTCACCGCCATCGGCGCGCACGACGTGACGCTGGCCAACGGCGAACGCCTCGCAGCCGATGTCGTGATCGCCGCCATTGGCGTTCGCCCTGAGACCGGCCTCGCCAAGGCTGCCGGGCTCACGCTCGGACCGCGGGGCGGAATCGCCACGGACGAGCACTTCCGCACCAGCGATCCCCACATCTTCGCGGTGGGCGACGCGGCGGAGAAGCGCGATGGCCTCGACGGCTCGGAGACGCTCGTCCCGCTGGCCAACACGGCCAACCGCCAGGGCCGCTTCGTGGCAGACGTCATCGCTGGCCGCCCCGGCAGGGACCGCGCCATCCAGGGCACCGCCATCGTCGGCGTCTTCGGCCTGCAGGTTGCCGTCACCGGCTGGAACGAGAAGCGCCTCCGCGCCGCAGGACGACCCTACTTGGCGGTGCACACCCATCCGGGCTCGCACGCCGGGTATTACCCCGGCGCCTCACACATGTCGCTCAAGCTGCTTGTGGATCCCGCGACGGATCAGATCCTCGGTGCACAGGGCGTTGGGCATGCCGGCGTGGACAAGCGGATCGACGTG
>JANYAA010000493.1 GCA_025355255.1 Chloroflexota bacterium
AGGGTGCCGGACTGGATCCAGTTCTCGGTGATGGACTGGCCCTTGTCGCGCTGCCAGGTGCCTTCCTGGGTGGCGACGACCTTCATGCCCGGGTTCTTGGCGACGACGTCGTTGCAGCCCTTGGTCCGGAGGACGGCGGCCTCGTTGGAGACCTGGCCCTGGAGGATGACGACGTCACCCTTGCCACCGGCAAGCTTGGCGAGCTCTGTCATCTCGACCGTGCCCGCGTAGAGGGAGTCAGAGCCCACGTACGGAACGCCCTTGATGGAGGGGTTGCGGTTGACGAAGACGATCGGGATGCTTGCCTTCTTGGCGGCGTCAGCCATCGGCTGGGCGGCGCTGGTGTCCACCGGAACAACGACGATGGCGGAGACCTTCTGCGAGACGAAGTTCTCAACCTGGCTGAGCTGGGCGGCGACGTCGTCCTTGGCGTCGGTGATCGTCACCGTCACGCCCAAGGCCGCGGCCTTGGTCTTCATACCGTCCTGAACGCGGCTCAGGAAGGTGTCGCTGTTTGGGAAGGCAACGCCGATCTTGATGTTGGCAGCGGCCGTCGGGGCTCCGGCCGAGGGGGCCGGGGTGGCGGACGAGCCACAAGCGGCGACGATCGCAGCACTGGCAAGCGCGACGCTCGCGAGCCGGACCACTTTGTTGATGGCCATGTGTCCTCTTCTCCTCCGAGGTACGGGATGGTCGATTATGGACACCGGGGTCCGTCCAAGGGGTGATTCCCCCAGGAGAGCGGTGAGCCCGATTCCGCGTAATCGATTGCGTAGGCTAGCGGCACTCTGCCGAAAATGTCAACACCAATTCTGTGCCGCCGCGCTACCGGACCGCAACCGCCAGCGTTGAGCGGCGGTCGCTGCGCGCGCCACATTACCCGCTCAACGCATGCAGTGCATCGCTCGCCGCAGCGGGAGGCGGTCCCGTACTGGCGTGGTTCTTCGCCAGAGCGGCTTTCCGCTGACATTACCGAGCACCTTCCCCTGCGGCCGGTCATGCACTGCATCAGGGGGCCGTACGAGGCTATGTGGAGTCGTTAGGCGACGACTTCGTCCAGCTTCACCGGCCGGTTCTCCTTCCACGATCTCGTGCAGGCCACCGCGAGGCGGAGCGTCTCGTACGCGTCGTCCGGGCCCGGCCCGGGAACCCGCCCGGCGCCAAGATCCGCGAAGAACGACTCCATCTCGCGGCGGAACGCAACGTCGAAGCGGTCCGGGAAGTGGACGATGAGGTCGCCCTCAAAGCCGTTCTTGCGGGCCAGCGTTGCTGGCGTCTTCTGCCCAGCGTCAACGCTGACCTTGCCCACGGAGCCCATGACCTCGGCCCGGATGTCGTAGCCCCACTCGGAGTGGCGGGCCGTCTCCACAACGCCCAGCGCGCCGTTGCGGAACTTCAGCATGGCCACGGAGGTGTCCCAGTCGTCAGCCTTGGCAAAGCGCTCGTCATAGAGCACCGACGCCCAGGCGTGGACCTCCTCCACCTCGCCCACGAGGAAGCGGGCAAGGTCAAGGTCGTGGACCGACATGTCCAGGAACGAGCCGCCGGCCGTGAGCAGGAACTCGAGCGGCGGCGGGAAGGTGTCCCTTGAGTAGGCGTGGAACTGCTCAATCCGGCCCAGGTCCCCGGCGACAATCAGCTCCTTGGCGCGCGCATAGCCCGGGTCAAACCTGCGCATGAACCCAACCTGCACGGGCAGGCCGGTCTCGCGCCAGAGATCCACGATCTTGCGGGTGTCGGAGAGCTCCTGCGCGATGGGCTTCTCCGTCCAGACCGCCTTGCCGGCCCGCAGGGCGGCGTCGATCATCGCGGCGTGGGTGTTGGTCGGGGTGACGATGACCACTGCCTCCACGTCCGGGTCGTGGATCGCGGCCATCGGGTCCGTCGAGGCGCGCTTCGCCCCTGAAATGTCACGGCCGGCCTCGGCGGCCGCGGCCACGGGGTCTGCCACCACCACGATGTTGGTGTTGGGCAGTGAGGCGATGTTCCGGATGTGTGTTTGCCCCATCCGGCCCGCGCCCAGCACGGCAACGCCGATGTTCTTTGGGTCCTTCGGTGTCCAGCCCATTGGTCTCCTTCGAGCCGCAGCGCGGCTCAACTCGCGGCGTTCAGCTCCCGGCGCACGCGCTGGGCAACGGCGTCAGGGGTGAGCCCGTGCCGCTCCAGCAGCCATGCGTTGGGAGCGGACTCGCCCCACATGTCCTCGATGCCAATCCTGACGATGCGGCTCCCCGCCGCGCGACGCGGGACGGCGCCGCTCACGATCTCGCTCACCAGCCCCCCAAGACCGCCCAGGACGCTGTGCTCCTCGACGGTCACCACCAACGGTACCTGCGCGGCAGCTTCGGCAATGGCCGCCTCGTCGCACGGCTTGACCGACGGGACGTGGAGGACGCCCGCGTCGATGCCCTCGGCGGCCAGCAGCTCGGCGGCGGCCAGCGTCCGGGCGGTCTGCTGCCCCGTGGAAATCAGGAGCAGGTCTGCACCTTCGCGGACCCGGCGCACCGCGCGCGGCACAAACTCGTAATCCGGGCCAAACACATCCGGCCCGCTCTCGCGGCCAAGGCGCAGGTACACGGGACCCGGCGTGGCTGTCGCCCAGCGGACCATCGCCGCGCACTCCGCCTCGTCGGCCGGCGCCAGCACTGTCATCCCGGGCATGGCGCGCATGATGGCGAGGTCAGCGATATCGATGTGCGTCTTCCCCGAGAAACCGGCCATCAGCCCCGTGTAGGCCGCGCCGATCTTCACGTTGGCATGCGTCTGGGCCACCGCCATCCGGACCTGGTCCAGCGCGCGGTGCGTGAAGAAGATGCCGAAGGACGACAGCCAAGGCACAAACCCCAACGACGCCAGCCCCACGGCCGCGCCCACCATTCCCTGCTCCGCAATCCCCATCTGGAGGAACTGGCCAGGGTGGGCGGCGGCAAAGCGATCCGCCCGGGTGGAGGTGGCGAGGTCCGCGTCCAGGACGAGGATGTCCGGGTTGGCGCCCGCCAGCTCAATCAGCGTGTCAGCCCAGACATCGCGCTGCGGCCTCGTCATGACTCGGTCCCCAGCTCCAGGCGGGCCGCC
>JANYAA010000501.1 GCA_025355255.1 Chloroflexota bacterium
CGCCGATCAAGCAGACCGGCGGGCAGGCGATCCTCAAGGGCACGCTTTCGCCCGATGGCTCCATCGTCAAGACGGCCGGCCACGAGCGGCTGACCCATCGCGGCCCGGCGCGCGTGTTCAACAGCGAGAAGGCCTGCTTCGCAGCCGTCCGCGATCGCCAGATCAAGCCGGGCGACGTGGTGGTCATTCGCTACGAAGGCCCGATTGGCGGGCCTGGCATGCAGGAGATGCTCTCGGTGACGGGCGCAATCCAGGGCGAGGGCATCGGCGAGGAGATCCTGCTCCTCACGGACGGCCGGTTCTCCGGCGGCACGCACGGGCTGATGATTGGCCACGTGGCGCCCGAGGCTGCCGTGGGCGGGCCGATTGCGCTTGTGGAAGAAGGCGACATCATCTCGGTGGATGTGACGGCGCGGGAGCTGAACCTCGAGGTTGCGCCCGAGGTGCTGGCAGAGCGCCGCGCCCGCTGGACGCCGCCCGCTCCCAACTACACGCGCGGCGTCATGGCGAAGTACGCGGCGCTTGTCTCGTCGGCGTCCGAGGGCGCCATCACCAACGGCGCTGCCCTGGCCCGAGCGCTCGACGCGCGCAAAGAGGGATAGCGGACCGTCGATGAGCAGCCACCCGCTCCCTGCCGCCCCGGGCCTCATCGGCTTCCGGATCTCGGCGCACGAGTCCACGGGGCTGGACTGGAGCCGCGTGGACGAATCGTGGGCCGCGGCCGGGCGGGAGCCGTCCATCTCGGCCGTCTGGATGAGCGATCACCTCTCCGACGCCGCGCTGGGGCGCAACGGCCCCGCGTTTGAGTCCATCGCGCTCGCCTCGGCGATGGCGCACCACGTCGCCGGGAAATGGATCGGCATCGCAGTCCTCGCCAACACGTTCCGCCACCCGGCGGTGCTGGCGAAATCGGCAACGGTGCTGGACAACGCCACCGGCGGCCGGTTCATCCTGGGCCTCGGCGCGGGGTGGCACCAAGGCGAGCACGACGCGTTTGGCGTCCCGCTGCCGCCGGTCGCGGAGCGCTGGGCGAGGTACGAGTCTGCGCTGCGGGTGCTCACGGCGCTGTTCTCAGACGCGGCGCGACACCGACCTGGCGTCACGCTGGAGGACCCGTTCTACCCGCTCCGTGACGCCACCAACGAGCCCGGCACCGTCCGACCGGGGGGGCCGCAGCTTTGGCTGGGCGTATCGAAGCCGCGGGGAATCGCGCTGGCCGCGAAGTACGCCTCGGGCTGGCCGATGTTTGGCAACATCCCGGGCGCGGTGCCGTGGTTCGCCGAGGTCCGCGGAAAGATCATTGCGGCCCTTGAGGCGGCGGACCGGGACCCCTCGGACTTCACGTTTGCCGCGCAGCTCTCGGTGGGGGCCACGCCAGCCTCGCGGGCAAAGGCCCTCGTCACGGCCCGCGCGTTTGTCCGCGCCGGCGCCAACCACGTCATCCTCGGCCTGCCGGCGGCGGTTGCCCCCGACGGCGTCCGCGCCCTGGCCGATGAGGTGGCCGAGCCGCTCCTCGACGGTTAGCCCGCTAGGGTCGCGACACCGGGAAGCCGTATCGGGCCTGCCCGCGGTCAAACGTGGCCAGCGCCGCGGCATCGGCGCCGATCGCGGCCGCCACGATCAGCGCGTCCGGTATCGGCCGGCCCGGCATCGAGCGCGCCTGAACCAGCAACTCGAGCACCGGCTCCGTGCGGCTGCCCAGAAGTTGGACGTTCTCCCGTTGGATCACGCCGATCAGCTCGTCCAGCACACGCTCGCGCGCCACGCCGTACTGCGTGCGCAGGACGTGGGCCGCCTCCACGAGCACCACGCGTTAGATGCCGATGACCTCACCGGCGTCGTCGATGAGCCGCGCCGCCGCGCCAGCTTCGGCCACCGGCGTGCCCACGAGGTAGCGAACGAGGACCGACGTGTCGATGGCGATCACGCCCGATCCCGATCCGGATCCGGCGGCTCCCGATCCGGATCGGGCGTCTCCCAGGCGGCCTGCCGCAGCGTCTCCCACGACTCGTCTTCAGGCCTTCGCTGCACATCCGCCGCCAGCGCCCCTGCGAGCGAGCGCGTGTGCCGCCCCGGCACGATCTCGATCACGATCCGCCCGTTCTCCACGCGCTGAACCGCCTCGTCCCCGGCATAGATGGCGAGCTGTTCGCGGATGGCCTTCTCAATGGTGATCTGGCCGCGTTCACCTACTCGACTTGTCATAGTAGGTATTGTGAAACCGATGCCTACTCTTGCCAAGAGGGCTGCGGGGCAGATCCGCTCGATGCGGTTGTGTGGCCGGGCATTGACGTCACACCCGCGAGTCGTCAGCCTTCGGATGCGGCGATCAGGCAGCGCAGGTTTGGGGGCAGCATGACGGGTCCACAGCGGCTCTTCGCCGTCGTCATCGGCGCAGCGGCACTCGCGGCAGTGACCTTCGCGGGGGCGAGCCTGCGTCAGGGACCGCCCATCGCCTCGCCCGGCGCGACATCCGAACCGAGCACGGTGCAACGTGGCTGGTTTGCGCTGCGCGAGACGACAGATGCCGACGGCCAGCTGGCGGGCGTCACCCTGGAGAGCGTCAGACTCCCTGGCGGCAGCCTCCAACGGGTTTCGTTCACGCTCCGCCATCCCCTGTCGGCCCATGACCAGCGCGACCGAACGCCGTTTGTAGGGTCGTCGGATGGAGACAACGTCCTGGTTGGGTACCCCGACGGCGTCGAAACCCAC
>JANYAA010000079.1 GCA_025355255.1 Chloroflexota bacterium
TCGACGCCCATGCGGCCAATGCCAGCATTGGGCTTGGGTATCTGGACACCAACCTCAAGGACGCGGGGGTCACCAAGCTAGAGTGCCCCGACGCTCAGACGCTGATCGCGTACACCACTGACCAGTCGGACCGGATCTACCAGATCTACCTGCCCATCCTGCCCAAGCACGTCTGGGGCAAGTTCACCTACAAGACCATCGGGGACCAGACCTTTGACGCCCCGCTCGTGGGCACAGGCCCCTACACCCTCGCCGAGTGGAAGACGGGTCAGTACATGCGGTTTGTCCGCAACCCGCACTATTGGGGCAAGCAGGGGTTTGCGGACGAGGTTGTCCTCAAGATCTTCAGCAGCAGCGACACGATGGTCCAGGCCCTCAAGTCCGGGGACCTTGACTACGCGCACGGCGTGAACGCCGCCCAGTTCACCGCGCTCAAGTCTCAGGCCGGCATGACGGCCGTGGTTGGCGCCTCAAACGGCTGGACGCAGCTGGCGTTCAACACCTACGGGACGGGCACCGGCAAGACCATCAAGAACGGCGGTCCGTCCACCAAGGCGCTCCTCGATCCTGCCTTCCGCGACGCCCTCGGCTATGCGGTGGACAAGAAGCTGCTCCTGGACCGCGTCCTCGGCGGCTACGGGGACCTCGGGACCACCATCGTGCCGCCGGTTCTGGGCCAGTTCCATGTGGAGCCCGCCCACCCGCGCACCTTCAGCATCGACGTGGCCAAGCAGAAGCTCGATGCGGCGGGCTACCCGCTTGACGCGAAGGGCAAGCGCCTGGACAAGGAGGGCAAGCCCATCGTCCTGCGCCTGGTGCTGCCGGATTCGGACGAGAACTACGCAAAGGCCGCCGAGTTCGTCAAGGACTGGTATGGCCAGCTTGGCATCGACGTGCAGAGCGCGGTCTACGACAGCGGGACGCTGACAACCCTGCTCCTGCCCCCGGAGGCCGGCGGCAAGGGCAACCTCGCCAAGTACGACATTGAGCTCTGGGCATGGGCAGGCAACCCCGACCCGAACGCGCTGCTGTCGAACTTCCTGTGTGACGAGATCGGCAACTTGTCCGACAGCAACTACTGCAACCCGGCGTACGACGCGATGTACGCCCAGGAGTCAAAGCTATCTGGCGATGCGCGCAAGGCGATCCTTGCCGACATGCAGAACCTGATCTACGACCAGGCCGTGTACGACATCCTGTATTACGACGCCAACCTTGACGTCTACCGGAACGACCGGTTTGCGGGCTGGGTCAACATGCCGGCCAACGGCACACCGCTCTTCACATACGGCACCCTCGACTACACGCTGCTGACCGATGCGACTGCTGTTCCAACGCCGGGGCCAACCGCGACGCCCGGGCCGTCCGGGGCCGGAACGCCTGCGCCGTCCGACGGCGCCTCGCCCGCAGCCACGGCCGCAGCATCGCCCGCAGCATCGCCCGCCGCATCGCCCGCCCCCGGTGGTTCTTCGGGCGGCGGGGACAGCACGCCCATGCTTCTTGTGGGCGTGGTGGCCGTCATCGCGGTCGTGGGTGGCGTCGTGCTCATGCGCCGTCGCGGCGCCGGGGCCGACAAGGAAGACGAGTGACCACGGGCGCCGCGTGACGCGGTCGCTTACGACTGGGGCTCAGGCGCGCCGGTGAGCGGGCGCTACCTGGGCCAGCGGGTGCTGCAGGCGCTGGGCACGATTGTGGCCATCGTCCTGCTCAACTTCCTGCTGTTCCGGCTCATGCCGGGATCGCCGGAGCGGATCCTGCTGCGCAACCCCAACCTGTCACCGCAGGTGGTGGAGGCAACCCGCGCCCGATGGGGCCTGGACAAGCCCCTGTTGCCGGACCAGCTGGTGGCCTACATCGGCTCCACGGTCCAGGGGGACTTTGGCTACTCCTTCAAGTTCCGCGGCCAGTCGGTCACCTCGGTCATCGCTGACCGGATTGGGCCGACGCTGCTCCTGGTGGGTCTGGGGGAGCTCATCTCGGCGATCGCCGGCATCGCCATCGGCGCTTACGCCGGCTGGCGCCGCGGCGGGCTGGTGGATCGGGTTGGCAGCGGCGCCAGCCTTGTCCTGTACTCCATGCCGTACTTCGTGATCGGCATGCCGCTGATCGTGATCTTTGCGGCCGGTCTGGGCTGGTTCCCAACCTCGGGGATGACATCCGTCGGGGGTGGAGACCGCCCGTTTCCGGCCAACCTCATCGATCTCGCCCGGCATCTGGCGCTGCCGCTGGCCACGGTGTCGCTGGGGCTGATTGGCCAGTACTCCATCCTGATGCGCTCGGCGATCATCGAGACGCGCTCTGAGGACTACATCACCACGGCCCGCGCCAAGGGCCTGCGCGACGGGCGGGTCCTGCGCGCCCACGCGTTCCCCAACGCGATGCTCCCAATGGTGACGCTGATCGCGATCAACCTCGGCTATGTGATTGGCGGCGCCATCACGGCCGAGATCGTGTTCTCGTGGCCCGGGCTGGGCACGCTCACCATCACCGCGCTCTCAGCACGCGACTACCCGGTGCTCCAGGGGATCTTCCTGCTGGTGGCGGTGTCCGTGGTGCTGGCCAACCTCGCTGCGGACATCATCTACGGGATCCTTGACCCGAGGGTGCGCGGGTGAGCGCGACGATCTCCGTCGCCAGCGCCCGCTCCCAGCGCTGGCGCCTCCGGGGCACGCGGCTGCGCACCTTTGCTGCGCGATACTCGGGCCGCAAGGACGGGATGCTCGGCCTCGTGGTCCTTGCCGCGTTCACGGTGCTGGCGCTTGCGCCTGACCTCTTTGTGGGTCCCCTGGAGACCGCAACCCGCGCAACGGCCCACGCGTTTGACGCGCCCTCGGCCCAGCACTTCTTCGGCGCCGACGACCTTGGCCGCGACATGCTCAACCGGACCGTCCACGGGGCGCGGATCTCCATGACGATCGGCCTGCTGGCCACGGTGATCACGCTGGTGTTCGGCGTGGTGGTGGGCCTTGTGGCGGGCTACTCCGGCGGGCTGGTGGACAACGTCCTGATGCGCGTGGCGGACTTCTTCCTCGTGCTGCCCACGTTTGTCCTTGCGCTGATCTTGGCGCCCGTGCTGATTGAGGTGGTGGGCGCCGATGCGGAGTTCCTCGGCATCCGGGCAACCCTGCTGGTCATCGTGGTGGTCATCGGCATCACCAGCTGGGCCGCCACGGCGCGCATCATCCGCTCGCAGACGCTGTCGCTCAAGCAGCGCATGTTTGTGGACCGGGCGCGCGTTGTGGGCGTTGGCCCAGGCCGGATCATCCTGCGCCACATCCTGCCCAACGTGGTCAACCTGATTGTCGCCAACGCCGTGCTGACCTTTGCTACGGCCGTCCTGACCGAGACGACGCTCTCGTTCATCGGTCTGGGCGACCCGTTCCAGCCGTCATGGGGCCAGATCCTCAATGGGGCTCAGAGCTCGGGCGCGGCTGGCCTCGGTGCGTGGTGGATGATCGCGCCGCCGGCGGCCAGCGTGGTGCTGGTGATCCTCGCGTTCACGCTGATGGGCAACGCGCTTGACGACCTGCTCAACCCCAAAGCGAGGACGCGCCAGTGAGCGAGCCAATGGGCGAGCCTGCGATCGAGCCTGCGCTCACGCCGCCCCTCACGCCCGGGCAGATCCGCGGTCGGCGCCAGTGGCCCCTGCCCAAGCAGGCCGATCCGGCGGCACCGCTCCTCCAGGTTCGCAACCTGCAGACCTACTTCAAGCTTGGCAGCGGCTGGGTAAAGGCCGTAGACGACGTCTCGTTTGGGCTGACGGACGGCGAGGCGCTTGGCCTTGTGGGCGAGTCCGGGTGCGGCAAGACCACCACGGCGCTCTCGCTTGTGCGGCTCCTGCCGACCAACGGGCGGATCCGAGGCGGCAGCGTGGAGCTGTTTGGGATTGACCTTGTCGCGAAGAGCGATCTGGCGCTCCAGCGCTATCGCTGGCGCGAGATCAGCATCATCTTCCAGGGCGCCATGAACGCGCTGAACCCGGTGATCCAGGTCCGCCGCCAGATTGCCGAGCCCATCCGGTACCGGCTGGGCCAGTCCGAGGCCGCGTCGCAGAAGCGGGCCGAGGAGCTGCTGGATCTGGTGGGCATCCCCAGCCGGCGGCTTGGCGCCTACCCGCACGAGCTCTCGGGCGGGATGCGCCAGCGGGCGATGATCGCGATGGCGCTGGCCTGCGATCCGGCCATCGTCATCGGCGATGAGCCCACCACCGCGCTCGACGCGATGGTCCAGGCGCAGATCCTCCAGCTCCTGGAGCAGCTCCGCCGGGAGCTGGGCCTCTCGCTGATCCTCATCACGCACGACCTGTCCGTCGTGGCCGAGACGTGCGACCGGGTGCTGGTGATGTACGCGGGACGCGTTGCCGAGGAGGGTCCCGTGGCGCGCGTCTTCACGGAGCCGCGCCACCCGTACACGCGCAAGCTGCTGGGCGCGTTCCCCAATATCCGGTCCGACCGGCGCACGCTGGAGACCATCCCGGGCGAGCCGCCCAACCTGCTCAACCCGCCGCCGGGCTGCCGCTTTGCGCCGCGCTGCCCGCAGGTGATGCCCGTGTGCACCGAGGTGGTGCCGCCAGAAGCCGTGTTTGCCGATGGGGTGCGTGTCGCCTGCCACCTGTACGAGACACCGGTCCACGAGAC
This sequence comes from Chloroflexota bacterium, assembly GCA_025355255.1. Classification (GTDB taxonomy): domain Bacteria; phylum Chloroflexota; class Limnocylindria; order Limnocylindrales; family CSP1-4; genus CAIXZV01. The sequence goes on from JANYAA010000079.1 coordinate 4,638, forward strand.
GCCGGCATGACGGAACTGCTGCGGCTCACCGGTCTGGAGGTCCACTTCCCGGTCCGGGGCAGCGTCCTTGACGCGCTCCGCCGCCGGCCCCGCCGCGTGGTCCGGGCCGTGGATGGGATTGACCTTGCCATCGAGCGCGGCGAAGTCCTGGCCCTGGTGGGCGAATCCGGCTCCGGCAAGACCACCACCGGCCGAGTGATCGTGAAGCTCACCAGCCAGACCACCGGGTCCATCGTCTTTGACGGGCAGGACGTGTCCAGGCTGTGGGGGACCCGCCGGCTGCGCGACTACCGCCGCCGCGTCCAGTGCATCTTCCAGGACCCGTACGAGACGCTTGACCCGAAGCAGACCATCCACGATTTTGTGGGGGAGCCGCTGGAGGTCAACCACGTTGGCTCGGGCGCGGTGGAGCGCGAGACGATGATCATGGGCTCGCTTGAGGCGGCCGGTCTCCGCCCTGCCGCGGACTTCGCGTTCCGCTACCCGCACGAGCTATCCGGCGGCCAGCGCCAGCGCGCGGTGATCGCCGGGGCGCTGGTCCTGAACCCGCAGCTTGTGGTTGCCGACGAGCCGGTGAGCATGCTGGACGTCTCCATCCGGACCGAGCTGCTGCGCCTGATGCTGGACCTGCGCCGCGAGCGTGACCTCACCTACCTGTTCATCACGCACGATCTGTCGCTGGCCTGGGTCATCGCCGACAGGATTGCGGTGATGTATCTGGGCAAGATCATGGAACTGGGCCCGGCGGAGCAGATCATCTCGGCGCCGCGCCATCCCTACACGGCGGCGCTGGTGTCCGTGGCGCCCTCGCCTGAGCCGCCGGCCGCGGGCGAGCGCGCAAAGCGGACGATCCTCGTGGGCGAAACGCCTGACGCCGCGGCCATCCCGCCAGGCTGCCGCTTCCACACGCGCTGTCCGCTGGTGTTTGACCGCTGCCGAACAGACGAGCCGCCGCTGATCGACGTGGGCGCCGGCCAATCCGCGGCGTGCTGGCTGGCCGAGCCTGGCCCGGGGACCGCCCGCTAGTCGCGCAGCCTGGTACCGGCCGGGTCGTACGGGACCTGCGCCAGGATCCGCGCCGCACGCGGCTCGCCCATGACGTGCACGGTCAGCGCCTGCGGGGCGGCCGAAACCACGCCATCGACATAGGCAAGCGCGAGGCTTGCGCCCACGTGGTGGCCGTACGCCCCGGAGGTCACCGCGCCAACGAGTCGGCCGTCGGCGTGGATGGGGTCATCGCGCGCGGCATCGGCATCGTCGGCGTCAACCTTGAGCAGAACGAGTCGTCTCGCCGCGCCCGCCGGCTTCTCGCGCAGCAGCGCGTCGCGCCCGATGAAGTCGCCCTTGTCCGGCGCCACAAAGCGGTCCAGCCCGCACTCGGCGGGGGTGACGTCCTGGCGGTACTCCGCGGACCAGATGCCGTAGCCCTTCTCGAGCC
>JANYAA010000042.1 GCA_025355255.1 Chloroflexota bacterium
GGCGTGGCGCTGCGCCAACTGCGGCGACCGGTGTCAACGCTCGCGATCGTGGGCTGTGGCGTGCAGGGCCGGCGCAACCTCAGCGCCGTCCTTTCAGGCCACCCGGAGATCACCGAGATCCGCGCCTACGACCGTGCCCCCGCCGCCACGAGCGCGCTGCTGGCGCTGGCCGGCGACCGCCGCACCGTGGCGGTGGAGTCGCCCGAGGCGGCGCTTGAAGGGGCCGACGTGGTTGTGACGGCGGTCACGGTGCCGATGGGCGCTGGGCGGCTGGCGGGCGCCGGCGCTGCGAGCAACGCCGTGTTTCTCCCGCTCGACTACGACGATGCCCTGGCCCCATCGGTGGCCCAGGGCGCCGCGCTCTACACGGTGGACGACCTGGGGCAGTATCGGGCCAACCTCGACGAGCACTTCGCGGGCTTCCCTGAGCCGGCGGGCGAACTCGGGGACATCGTCGCCGGCACCTTGGCCGTGCCCACGGACGCCCGCAGCGTGCTGATGCATCTGGGCATCGCGATGGACGACGTCGCCCTAGGCGGGCTCGCCTATGACCGGGCCGTCGCCCGGGGCGTCGGTCAACGGGTCGACTTCCCATGAGATCGAAGCGCCGATCGACGTCCAAGTGCGGGCTTGCCTACCGTGCGCGCCGTCCCTTGCAAGACCGGTTCAAAGCGCTTGCCGACCGCGGAGTCGTCTTCGTCTAGCCGTAGAGGACGATGGGTCGTACACGAGCGCCGACCTCGACGACGCGTGCGGCGACCGGTGGCGGCCTGCAGCGCTCGCCCGGAGCGTAGCGTCAGTTGGGATCGACGTAGCAGCCAGCGCCGGAGAGAACACCGAACTTGGGCAAGTTGCCGAACGCCTCTGGCCCGCCTCCCACGCCGGTGCCGCCCTTCTCGCCGATCCACGCACGCCAGGTGCTGGCGGTGGGGTCAGACGTGATCGCCACGAGGTATAGGTCGTTACGAAACGAGCCAATCGCGGTGACGCCCTCGAAGTCGAACGTTGACCTTGCGACGTTCGTGGCCTGACCGAAGGCATAGGCTTGCTGCTTGAGGCCAGTAGACGCCGGGCACAGCACGTCCGTCACGCTGATGTACGAGGAGTCCTGCGCTGGAACGGACTGAACCTTGAACGCCAGTACCGTGCGATCGCCGCTGTCGCGTAGGAGGACGAGCCGGATGCTGGCCCCGACTCGCTCAACAACCACGGTCCCGTCGGCGGTGCGGACGTGGGGCACATTCGCGAGGGCGTCAACGCTTACCGATGGCGCGGCTGATGGCTGGAGAACCGCCGCTGGGCCGGCGAGTCGCGGCAGCGCAACAGCCGCGGCGCCCAGCGCAACAACGGCCGCGACAGCGACGACCGGTGTGAAAGACAGGCTCGGCTGCCGCCCCAGCATGGCGCCCGCCTGAACTGCCTCGTCTGAGATCGGGTTGTCGACGAGAGTGCCAACGGCCGCGGCGAGGCGGGCATCGAAATCATCGTGGACCTGCACAGAGCGCTCCTTTTACTCACCGAGGGCGGCCCGGAGGCGGGCGCGTGCTCGAAACAAGACACTTCGGGTTGTGGCCGGCTTCTGCCCCAAGAGGCGGGCGATCTCCTCAAGGGAGAGGCCATGGCCGTAGTGGAGGACGACGATGGTGCGATCGCGAGACGGCAGCGCCTCCACAAGCTCGCGAAGGCCCGAATCTGAGGCTGCAGGCGGCGAAGGCCGGACCGCCGCGAGAAGCTCCGCAAGCCGGCGACGGCGCCGGTGCCGCGCGTAACACTCGCGCACAGCGACGGCCGTCAACCACGCGTCAAGTGAGGCGGGCTCGCGGAGCTGCGCCAACCGAGCCCGCGCCCGGAGGTACGTGTCGTGGACCACGTCTTCGGCGTCGTCTCCCACCAGGCCGCGGCAGATGGCCACGAGTCGGGGCCGCGCCTCTGTGAAGCGCTCGTCAAATGCCACGGCAGCGTCCCGCACCGGCTCGATCGCTGTGGCCTGTGCTTCGGTGGCATTCACAGCAGCAAGATGATCGACGCGACCGAAACGTTGCACGGCCCCCGGTGACAACTACCCCTCCCACGGACGACCGGTGCGCGCAGCGACGTTCCACCCCTGTGGCGGGTGGCCGTAGCGCTACTCGCTTATACGGCGGCGGGCCCGGCGCTCGGCGACATACTGCTCCGCCAGGCGTCGGAGGATCTTGCTGATCGTGGTGCCGTCCTCGAGGGCGAAGAGGGCCAAGTCGGCGCGGACGGACACCGGGACCCGTGTCTCGATCTTTGGCGAGTGGCCAACCTGGGTGGAGGCGTCGATCGTCGGCCGCCCCGGGCGCCGGATCCACGTGGAGAGGTCGTAGCCGGCCTCCGCCTCGTCGGCCATACGATCCAGGTCCTCATCAGTCAGTTCCCGACCGTCCCAGGTTCTCATCGATGCCCGTGAACCTCCATGTAGAGCCGTTCGTAGCGCCGTCTCAGCGCCATCGCGTGGATCACCCAGAGCACACCATCCTCGTCGAACTCCCCCATAACCTCGAGCGGGTTGCCATGTGGATCTGGCGCCAGATACATGGCTTGCCCGGGCCACCGTGGGTTAGCCAGCGGTTGGGGACAGGCACGAACAACGTGTCGAATCCGCTCTTCGCTGATGTGGTGCCTGAAGGCCGATGGCCTCACGACAACTCCAGCCGGTGGATGAGGCCATGGTCCCCGGTGGGTAATGTACGCCATAATTGGTGGCTTGAACAAGTCGCCCTATGCCGCGCGCGCCGACCCCGGTCGCGAGCCGCCCGGCCGGTCAAAGGTGACCCCGCGGTCCCGCAGGCTCACCCACCCGTCATGGCCCACCACCACGTGGTCCAGCACGTCCACGTCAAGGATCCGGCCGGCCGCGATGGCCTCGGCGGTGAGGTGCAGGTCGTCTGGCGATGGCGTGGGGTCGCCCGAGGGGTGGTTGTGCACCAGCACAATGCCGCTGGCATCCAGACGCACAGCGTCGCGGAACAGCTCGCCCACGCGCACGAGGCTCGCGCTCACGTTGCCCACATAGCAGGTTGACGCCCGCACCACCACGTTCTTGGCATTGAGGCTGAGCACACGCAGCTCCTCACGCTCCAGCCGGCTCATCTCCACCATGAGGCGGTCCGCGACGTCTCGGGGAGAGCGGATGGTCCATCGCCCGGCCGGCCAGTCCGCCACGGAGCGGCGGCCCAGTTCAAACGCCGCCGCCAGCCGCGCGGCCTTCGCCGCGCCAATACCGGGGATGGCGGACAGCTCAACGTCGCTCGCCCGCGCCAGCGCGCCCACGCTCGCGTGCCGGGCCAGCGCGTCCTCCGCCAGGTCCACGGCTGTGCGTCCGCCGGAGCCCGTGCCCCAGACAACGGCGATCAACTCCGCCGCGGACAAGCCTGATGGTCCACGGGCCGCCAGCCGCTCACGTGGCCGCTCGGCCGCAGGCAGCTCGCGCACGGAGCGCGTGTGGCTGCGGTGGGCCGGCGAAACCGGGATATCGGGAAGACCACGGGGGTCGGGGGGATCCTCGCCAGCTGCCATCGCTCGCCGCTCCATTCGGGGCGGGGCGTGGTGGCTGGGGACAAGCCGCTGATGGAGTTCCCGGGGCCCGAACAACGAGAGCCCGCCGATTTCCCCCGCCATCCGGGTCCCGAGAACACAACGGAGACTACCGGCCGACGCTTATCGCGCACTCACGTGCGACTTGGCTGGGACTTTGTGGACAACCTCGAGCGGGCGACTCAGGCCTTCGCGGCGTTGGCCAGCACCACGAGCCCAAGGTTCACCACTGCGTGCAGCCCGATGGCCGCGTACAGCGACCGGCGCGAGAGGAACACCCAGCCCAGCGCAACGCCGACGGGCAGCAGCGCGATGAACTGCGAGAGCGCCGTGGCCGCGCCGTTGCCAAACTCGGTGGCCAGCAGCGTCAGGATGTGGGCGAAGGCGAAGAACGCGGCCCCCCGGACAATTGCCGGGTGCATGCCCAGCGTTCGCGCCCAAGCCGTCGTGACGAAGCCGCGGAAGAAGAGCTCGTCGCCAATCGGCGCGATCAGGACAGCGGCAACCACATCCAGCAGCAGTCCGCCCGGGCCGCCCGCCGCCGGGAGGATTGCTGGGACCGGCGCGATGAGCGCAGCCAGCACGATCTGCAGGCCGATCGTCACCACGAGCACCGGGATGCCCAGCGCGACACCGGCAGCAAGATCACGAACCCCCCCGGAGCGGGACGAACCCAGGCCAAGATCGGCCCAGGTGAAGGCGCCCGGACCCACAACCAGGAGTCGCACGACAGCGGCGTAGACGAGCGCCGTGAGCGACACCGAGACGAGCGTCCCCACCGGCGACCCGGGGTCCACGCCAAGCGCGGAAAGCGGTGCCAGGACGGTCACCAGCGCCAGCAGCGTCAGGACCACGGCCACCAGAAACGTCAGCACCGGCGACGGGCCCCGATACAGCAGCGACGGACGTCGCCCGCGCTCCACTGCCTGCGAGCCAACCGCCGCGAACAGGCCGATGGCCGCCACCACGAGGCCAAACAGCAGCATCCATCGGGCGCCGGGGTTGCCCGCGCCCATCAATGACACCACCAGCAGGGCGGCGCCCATCACTGAGCCGATCCAGCCCACAAGGTAGAGCGCAGGAACCGCTCGGCCGCTGAGGCCAAACAGGGTCAGGACGGGCTGGTCGTCGGCGTCAAGCGCGGGGACCGGCGGGGCGTCTGCCTCAGGTGCGGTGCCAGCCTCGCTGTCAGCGCCGTTGATCGGGTCGCTCAAGGCGCGGGCTTGGCACCCGGCGCGCGCGGTCTCTTGGCAGCCGGCGTAGGCGCTGCCTGGCCCCACAGCGGGTCGCGCACAGCGGCGGGAGCCGGGGCCGCAACAGCGGCGGTAACTGCGGGCTTGGCGGCGCCGGGCTCGAAAGCCGGCCGATCAGCGCGCTCGAAATCTCGGCCGCACCAGGCGCAGAGCGACCAGTCCAGCCCGACGAGACGTGAGCACGTGGGGCAGACGCGGTTCAGCCGCGTTCGGCAGCTGGGGCAGATGATCCACTCGTCGTGGATGCGCCGACGGCAGCCGGGACACGTGTGAATGGCCTCCACCTCGGCCAGCAGCGCCTCCTCGGCAAGGTTGCGCTCGTAGACCTCGGCGATCTTCTCCGGCGGCCGCACCACGCGGTAGATGAGCACGCCGAACAGGAACAGGACGGGGGTGAACAGCACGATGAGCACCGCGGCAAGATACGGCAGCACGGGGTTGTCGCTGCGGACCTGCATGTCGCGGTAGGCCCAGTACGCAGCTGCCAGCCAGAGGATGACCCCGTACAAGATCAGGAACTGGAACGCGAGCTGCACGATGGGGTTCGACAGGATCCCGCCGATAAACCCGCCGATCGTGTTGAGGATGTCTTGCATGCGCTAGCGAGCGGCCTCCAGCAGCCGTGTGGGGCCCGGCTCAGGGCCTCGCGAGTGTAACAGGCTCCCACCGGTGGACCGGCAGGGTCAACGGGACGCCTCAGGCAGTGCAACCGTGACGGACGCGGCGGCAGGCAGCGCAGCCAGCGTGCCAAGGGTCGAACGGAAGGCTGCGCCCACCGAGGCAAGCGCCAGCGCCGCAAGCCAAATCGCTACCCATGTGGCCGTCATGGCGAGCTGCAGCCAGAGATCGCGACCGTCCTCGAGCGTCGCACGGAGCAGGCCCCAGCCGATCGCGGCCGCCGCGAGCGCCGGAACAAAGGACGCCGCCTGTCCGATGACGCCTAGCAGCGCCAACACCAGCAGTCGAAACGGCCGACGGGCCAGATCCCCCCAGCCAAGCGCCCAGGCTGTCACCAGACGTCGCCGGTCCAGCACCAGCCGCCTGACGCCAGCCGCCGCCGCCGTGTCGGCCGCCAACCACGTCAGCGCCAGCGCGAGCAGCGGCACCGGCAGCTGGGCGATCACCCGCACCGGGAGCGGCGTGGCAAGGTCCTCCGGCACGATCAGCTCGCGATAGGTGACGTTGTAGAGCGTGGGCCAGATGGCGGCAGCCAGAAGCGCCGGGGGCACCAGCGACGCAAGCCGCACGAGCGCAACCCGGCCAAGCCCAGGCGCCGTTGCGGCATCGTCGGGCTGGGCCGCGTACCCCTCCTCAGCGGCTGTCTGGGCCGCGTCCAACACGAGGCGGCGCTCCGTCCAAGCGCCCACGGTAAGGGCCAAGATCACCAGCGCCGTGATCCCCGCGGCACTGCCCGCCACCAGGGCGACGAGCCCCGCGGATGGCGAGCCAAAGACGAGCGTGCTCACCGGCACGGCGAGCAGGTTCTGCAGGCCAGACGGCGTGGGCAGCACCACGATGGGCCATGCCGCCAGCAGCAGACCGCCGCCCGCGAGGAACCCGCCCAGAGCGAGCACCCAGCCAGACGGCCGGACCAGCGCCACGACGACGGCGGCCGTGATGGCTCGCCGCAACGGCAGGAGGCGGGACGATCCCGCCTGCACCGTCACGGGTTGGCGGTTGCGCCGGCCACGCCAGTGAGCTGGGCGAGCTTGGCCAGCGCAGCCTGCACCTTGTTCATCTCCGCGCCGTACGTGGCGAAGTCGTTGCCGCGCAGGGCCGCCTGCGCCGCCTCAAAGTGCGCGTTGGCGTAGGCCACCAAGCCGTTGACGTCACCCGGCAGATCGCCAGGCGCAGGCGAGGTCCCAGGGGATGCTGTTGGGCCGGGTCCCGGCGTCGCCGTGGCGCCCGGACCCGGGGTTGGTGTCGGCGTGACCGTCCCGCCACCACCGTTAGCCGCGAGCAGCGCGTCGAGCGCCTCCTTGAGCGTGCTTCCCCAGACCACCGTGGTGGGGCTGGCGACGACGATCTTCTGGAACTCGGGGAATGCCGCAGATGTGGACTGCAGGTAGACGGGCTGCAGGTACAGCAGCGAGTTGCCCACCGGGATCACGATCAGGTTGCCCCGCTTCACAGAGCTGCCGCTCGTGTTCCACAGGGTGATCTGTGCGCTGATGGTGGGGTTCTGGTCAATGCGGGCCTCGATCTGCGCCGGGCCAAACACCGTCGTGTCCGACGGGAACTGGTAGACGCGGACCGTGCCGTAGTTGAGGCCGTCGTTGCGGGCTGCCACCCAGGCCATCATGTTGGGCCGGCTGGCGGCGATCATCGGCTGGAGGAGCAGGAACTCCGCCGCCGATTCGCCCGGCATGCGCATCACGGTGTAGTAGGCCTCAGACGGGAGGCTCTGCTCGTTGGTGGTGGCGGCCGGTACGGTCCAGCGGTCGTTGTTGTTGAAGAACGTCAGCGTCTGGGTGACGTGGTACTGGCCGTACACGCGGGTCTGGACGTTGAACAGCTCCTCCGGGACGCGGAGGTGGGCAGCCAGACCGGCGGGCAGGTCCGACATCGGCTGGAAGAGCGCTGGGAAGACGCCCTCCCAGGCACGGATGATCGGGTCAGACGGGTCCGACACGTAGAAGTGCATCGTCCCGTCGTACGCGTCCATCGTGACCTTCACGCTGTTGCGGATGTAGTTCAGATCCGCGCCGGCCAGGCCAGACGTCCCGCCCAGCTCGCCCGTGTCAAACGGGGTTGCGTGCGGGAAGCGGCTGGACACCGTGTAGGCGTCCTGGACATACACCAGGCGCCCGCTGCCGGAGACGACGAGGTAGGGGTCCTTGTCGTAGCGCAGGAATGGCGCGATGAGGTTGAGGCGCTCTGTCAGGGTCCGGTGGAACAGCAGCTGGCTGTCGGCGGTGACCTGGTTGGAGATGAACAGGTCCAGATCCCGGAACCGCGCGGCAAACAGCAGCCGCGACAGGGTGGAGCTCAGGGACACGCCCGTGTTGCCGGTCCACGCCGTCGTGGAATCGGCACCGTTGGCGCCGCCCCCCGGGAAGTCGAACTCAGCCTGGCGTGCGCGGACAACGACGTAGTGCTCGTCCGCCTCGCCGAAGTAGATCCGGGGCTCCGTGATGGCAGGTGCACCGTCAGACGAGACCGGCGGCAGGTCGCGGACCCACAGCCGCGGCTGGCCCTCGGGCGTGACCTCGTTGACCGGGACCATGGCGAGCCCGATGCCGTGGGTGTAGCTGATCCGCTGGTTGACCCATCCGGTGGCCTGCGAGTTCTTCGCGATTGCCAGCTCACGGCCCGACAGCATGACCTGTCGAATGGCGCCGTTGATCTGGTAGCGGTCCGTGTCAACGTCGGTGAAGTTGTAGTACTGCTTGATCGTCTGGAGGTTGTCCAGCGTCGTCTGCAGCGGGCGGTAGTCCCAGAGCCGCGCGTTGGCAAACGTGTCCGCCTCGGCGGCAACGTCCTTTGCCGTCAGCGTGGCTGTTCCCGGGTAGGGCTTGGTGGTCCAGTCCTCGAGACCGTAGGCGAGGCGTGTCATCGCAATGTTGTTGGCGATGTACGGCTGCTCCTGCGCGTATCGGTCTGGGTCAACGCTGAGGCGCTGCACAATCTCGGGGTAGATGCCACCAAGGATGACGGATGCGGCGAACCACACGCCGACCACCAGGCCCAGCGGCCACATCCAGCGGGTGAATGCGCCGCCGACAAGGAGGGCGCCGGCGATCCCGGAGAGGAAGGTCAGCACGTCGTAGGCCATGAAGCGCGCGTGGGCATCGGCGTTGGCGACGCCCGCGAGGACGCCCGTGCCCTGGCTGTAGACCAGCTCGTACTTGTCCAGCTGGTAGCCGAAGGCGATCGAGAGCAGGTACAGCCCGGCGATCAGCGCGAGGTGGACGCGGACGCGGGTGATAAACACCTCACCGCCGTTGGCGGCAGCCACGAGATACCGGGCGCCTGCAACAGCGAGGCTTGCGATGAGGACACCGTTGAGCACGGACTGGACGAGGCGCCAGAACGGCAGCTCAAACAGGAAGAAGCCGATGTCCTTGCCGAAGACCGGATCCGTGACGGCCGTCCCCGTGCTGAACGGGACGCGGTGGATCCAGAGCTGGATGGTTTGCCAACCGCCCGAGAGTGCGCCGGCAAAGCCAAGCGCCACCAGGACCACGACGCCGGCAATCGCCCACGAGGCGAGGGGCAGCAGGTTTGGCAGCTCGCCGTTCTCAAAGAGCGCGGCGGCAGCGCCGCCAGCCTGAGGACGGGCGCCGGGTGCGCGACTGCGGATGGCGCGGTCGTCATCGATGCCAAAACCAAAGGCGTTCGGGCGACCCTGGCCCTGCCGCTCAGCCTGGCGCTGCGCCTCGGCCAGGCGGTCGGCCACCTGGCGGATGCGACCTGGGCGCTCGGGATCGGCGGGCGGGGTGAGGCGCCCGGCAAGCCAGAGGTTGCTCAGAAGCACGATCATCGCGCCCGCCAGGCCAACCGCAAACAGCGCGCCCTGCGAGCCGATGCGCGTCCAGAAGACCTGGTCGAAGCCCACGCTGGTGTACCAGATGGCGTCGGTCCACAGGTTCACGCCAGCGCCCGCCAAGAGGATCAGCCCCACCACCGCGACGATGACGATGGTCAGTCCGGCGCGGCGGATCATGGTGCCGATGGACGGGGGCTCCGCGCCATCCTGCGCCCCGCCAACGGGACGCCCGGTGCGCGGGTTTCGCGGCGGCGCGCCGGGGTCATCCGTGCGGCGGTGGAGCGGGATCGGCTCGCCGCCATGCTCGTCGGCGTCATCGTCC
>JANYAA010000048.1 GCA_025355255.1 Chloroflexota bacterium
ACGGCGGCCCACAGCGCGGCGCCGGTCGCGATCGGGAGGTGACCACCGACGATCGCGTTCGAGCCAAGATGGCCGTGCGCGACATCGACGAGGTGCATCGAGCCGCCACGTCCGCGACAGGCGCCAGCCTCGCGGCCCATAAGCTCGGCGATCAGGCCGACGAGCGGTCCGCCGCGGGCGAGGTAGTGCCCGTGACCGCGATGGGTGCTGGACACGTAGTCGTCTGGGCCCAGGGCGTCGCAGATGCCGACCGCGACCGCCTCCTGACCGATGCTGACGTGGCACATCGTGCTCGAGAGCCGGTTCTCGAGCAGCAGCTCCAGGACCTTCTCCTCGGCTCGCCGGATGCGGAGCATCTCGCGGTAGAGGCGGAGGAGCTCGGCCGGGGCGGCGGCTGTCGGCGCCCCCGATTGCGGTGAGCCGCCCACCGGCTGTCGCGGATCAACCGTTGACATGCTCAACCACCTCGTGCATGAGATCCCGCATCGCGCCATATGAGGCGACATAGCGGTCAAGGAAGAATTGGTACGCCTCGTGCGCCCCCTGGTCCGGCTCGATCCGCCGGACAACTGAGACCATGGACCGCGCCGCGGTCGCCACGTCGGGATGGACATTGCCGGCGACCGAGGCCAGCGCGGCCGCCCCGAGGCTGACGGCCTCGGGCACCGCCGTGAGCGAGATCGGCAGGCCCGAGACGTCTGCATGGGTCTGCATCCAGATGTCCGTGTTGGTCGCCCCCCCGCAGGCCACGATGTCGGTCAGATCGTGCCCGCTCGCCCGGAACGTCCTGAAGATGTTCTCCGTCCCGAAGCAGACCGCCTCGATGATGGCCCGGTAGATGTGGGCCGGGGTGTGACTCAGGGATAGTCCCCAGAGCATCCCGCGCGCCTCGGCGTCGACATACGGCGTGCGGTTGCCCTGCCAGAAGTCGAGTGCCAGGAGACCGTCCGAGCCCGGCGGGATGCGCGCCGCGTACCCGGCCAGGCGGGCCCAGGCGGCCTCCCCGGTGACGACGGGGGCGTCAAACCAGGATCCGGTCGCGATGTCCCGGAACCAGTGCATGACGGATCCGGTGGAGACCTGTCCGCCTTCGATCGTGTACTGGCCGGGCACCACCGCGTCGGTGTACGACCCGAACATGCCCGGGGCGTAGCTCGCGATGGCGGTCTGGGCGAGGTGGAGGTGGGACGACCCGGTAATCAACGCGACGCGACCTGGGGCGACGACGTCCAGCCCGACTTGGCCCACGAACGCGTCGGCGCCGCCCTCGGCGACGGGGGTGCCGGCCGGCAATCCGAGCGCTTCGGCCGCCTCGGCACTCAGCCTGCCGAGTGTGTCGCCCATGTCCACCACGCGCGACGGGAGCTTGTCCACGAGGTCGTGTAGCCCGACGGCGTCAAACAGGCTGATCGGCCAGCCGCCGGCGTGGCGGTCGTAGTAGCCCCGGATCGCGGCCGTGTTGATGCTGACCGCCCACTCGCCGGTGAGCCGCCAGCCGAGCCAGTCCGTGTACTCGCAGATGTGGACGGCGCTGCGATACGTCTCGGGCTCGTTGTCGGACAGCCACAGGACCTTGCTCAGCAGCCACTCCGCGGACGTCTTGTCATAGCCGCTGTACTTCAGCGCCGGATCACCGGTCGCCGCGATTCGCTTCGCCTGGGCAGCCGCGCGCACGTCCATCCAGATCAGCGCCGGCCGAAGGGGCACGCCGTTCGCGTCGAGCGCCACGACCGTGCAGCTTGTGCACGCCACGGCGAGCGCCCGAATCGCGCTCGGCGAGACGCCACTCGAGGCGATTGCCGACCTAGTTGCCTCGACCGTGGCTGCCCACCAGTCCGCGGGGTCCTGCTCCGCCCACCCGGGCCGCTCGTGCGCCGTCCCGTACGGGGCTCGGGCGAATGCGATGACGTGTCCGGACGCGTCGAAGATGCCGGCCCGGACGCCCTCCGTGCCGCCGTCGAGTCCAAGCAGATATGGCCCGCCGCCTAGGTGTGCCACGCTGTCGTCCTCGTCTGATTGCACAATTGCTGCATTCTCGCACCAACGTGCAGCATCACAGTAGATCAAGTGAGTCGGGTGCGCGGGGCGATTCCGCCTGGTTCGGCCTCCTGCCGCCCGCTGCACGGACCCGCCGGAGAGGCAAGCGCAGGCCGGTCCGGGAGAGGTCGCGCGTGTCGGTCTGGTAGGCTCAGGCATCCTCCAACCCGCCCCATGGACCTTCCCGTCACGATGAACACACCGCGCACGCTCGTCGAGAAGATCTGGGACGAGCACGTTGTGGCGCAGGACCCGAGCGCCCCGGCCGTCCTCGCCATCGATCTGCACCTCGTCCACGAGGTCACCAGCCCCCAGGCCTTCACGGGCCTCCGCACACGGGGCATCAAGGCCCGTCGACCGGACAAGACGGTTGCCACCGCAGACCACGGCACGCCAACGACCCCGCGCGGGCTGCCAATGGTGGACATGCAGGCGGCAGCCCAGATCAAGCAGCTCGAGACCAACTGCGCGGAGTTCGGCATTCCCATCCACGCGTTCGGCAGCGAAACGCAGGGCATCGTCCACGTCATCGGCCCGGAGCTGGGCCTAACGCAGCCCGGCATGACCATCGTCTGCGGCGACTCCCACACGGCCACGCACGGCGCGTTTGGCGCACTGGCCTTTGGCATCGGGACAAGCGAGGTGGAGATGGTCCTCGCCACGCAGACGCTGCTCCAGCGCAAGCCCAAGACCTACGAGGTCCGCGTTGACGGGCGGCTGGGCGCGGGCGTCAGCGCCAAGGACATCATCCTCGCGCTCATCGCGCGGATCGGCATCGGCGGCGGCACGGGCCATGTCTTCGAGTTCCGCGGCGAGGGCATCACCGCGCTCAACATGGAGCAGCGGATGACCGTCTGCAACATGAGCATCGAGGGCGGCGCGCGGGCCGGACTGGTCGCCCCGGACGACACCACCTTCGACTACATCAAGGGCCGCCAGCATGCGCCCAAGGGCGCCGATTGGGACAAGGCGGTCGCCCACTGGCGCACGCTGCCCACTGACGAGGGGGCGACCTTCGACAAGTCCATCGTGCTCCACGCCAGCGAGCTTGAACCGATGGTCACCTGGGGCAACAACCCGGGCATGGGGATTGCCGTCAGCGGCCGCGTGCCGCGCCCCGCGGACGCCAAGGACGCCTCCGAGCGCCGCGGTCTTGAGCGCGCCCTCGAGTACATGGCGCTGCAGCCCGGTCAGCCCATTGCAGGCCAGCCCGTGGACGTCGTGTTCATCGGCTCGTGCACCAACAGCCGCATCAGCGATCTGCGCCTCGCGGCCAGCGTTCTGCGGGGCCGCTCCGTCCATGCCGGAACCCGCGTGATGATCGTCCCGGGCAGCCAGCAGGTGAAGGCCCAGGCGGAGCGCGAAGGCCTCGACGAGATCTTCCGAGCCGCGGGCGCGGAGTGGCGCGAGGCCGGCTGCTCCATGTGCATCGCCATGAATGGCGATCAGCTGGCCCCTGGCCAGTACGCGATCAGCACGTCCAACCGCAACTTCGAGGGCCGTCAGGGCAAGGGCGGCCGCACGTTCCTGGCTTCGCCGCTCACCGCGGCCGCCTCGGCGATCAGCGGCGTGGTCACGGACCCGCGCACGGTCCCCGGCGTCGAGAGCCTCGTCACCGTCGGCGGAGGGTACTGATCGTGGCCGAGGGCTTCCGCTCCTTCACCTCCAAGCTCATCCCGCTGCCGGCCGAGAACGTCGACACGGACCAGATTGTCCCGGCGCGGTACCTCAAGGTCACCGACAAAGAGGGCTTGGCCGAGGCGCTCTTCCGCGACTATCGGTTCAACGAGGACGGGGCCAAGAAGGATCCGCCGTTCATCATCGACCGCCCGGAGAACGCCGGCCGGAAGGTGCTCCTCGTGGGGGACAACTTCGGCACGGGCTCCTCGCGTGAGCACGCCCCCTGGGCGCTCCGCTCATGGGGCATCCAGGCGGTCCTCTCCACGTCCTTTGCGGACATCTTCAACAACAACGCGCTCAAGAACGGCGTGCTGCCCATCGTTGTGGACCCGGCCACGCACACGGCCCTGTTTGAGCTGGTTGCGGCCGATCCGGATGCCGAGATCCGGGTTGACCTGGCTGAGCAGGGACTCCTGCTGCCGGACGGGACAACGATTGACTTCGATATCGACCCCTTCTCCAAGATGATGCTGCTCGCCGGGACCGACGAGATTGGCTACGTCCTAGCCAAGGACGCCGCCATCACGGCTTGGGAAGCCGCGCATCCCGCCCGTGTGGACACGAGGTTTGCGGCGGCCTGAGCAGCGGCGGGAACCGGTACGGCAAGCCGGTCGTCAGGCGGCCATGAAGACCTCGACGATGCGCCTTGCGGCCAGCCTCGCGCTGGCCGTCGCCCTTGGGGCATGCAGCACCGCGGCACCTGTTGCGCCGGTGGCGCCCAGCGCCATGCCGCCAGTCGCCACCGGCCCCGCCGTGAGCGACCCGACGCCCGTGCCCATCGGCAGCGGCCCCGTGGGCTCGGGGCTGGATGGCGGCCTTGTCCCGGGCGGCGGCGGCGGCTCCGGCACATCGGGCTCCGGCATCAGTTCGGGCGGGAGCGGCGGGAGCGGCGGCGGCTCCGTCCCGGGCAACCCTGGCGGCGGCCAAGTCCCTGACCCCCAGCCCACCATCGTGAACCCCGTGGCCGGCCTCCAGGGCGTCCGCGCCATCGGCGCCATCAAGCTGGAGCCCGGCGTCAACGCGAGCAACGTGTCGGTGCGCATCTCGTGGTGGAGTGGCGTGGAGCCGTGTTCGGTGCTGGCGGGCGTCACCGTCGCGCGCGACGGCAACACGTTTGCGCTCACGGTCACCGAGGGCAGCAAGGGCCAGGGCATGGCGTGCATCGAGATCGCGATGTACAAGGCCACCATCGTTGACCTCGGCAAGCTTGATCCCGGCACATACACGATCAGCGCCGCGGGCGATGCCACCGCGGTCAAGGTGAAGGTGAACGGCTAGCCGCTGGCCCCGCAACGTCACCTCGCCCATACTCGCGTCGTGAACCTGCCACTCAGCCTGTTCGACCTGCTCGCGCTCTTCATCCTGATCGCCGCCGTGATCGCCGGGACCCGCACGGGCGCCCTGCCCCAGATCGGCGGCATCGCCGGCGCCGTGGCGGGCCTGCTGGTCACGCTCACGATCGCCCCGTGGCTGGTGGAGGTCACCATCAGTTTGGAGCCGCTGCCGCGGGCGCTGGTGGTCCTCGGCGTGATCTTAGGCTCCGTGGTGCTGGGCGAGGCAGTGGGCTCCGCAATCGGCAGGGCAGCGGCGGGCAGCGCGGCATACAGCGTGCTCAACGCCGCAGACCGCATCATCGGCGGCGTCCTCGGCGCGGCCCAGGCCGTGCTCATCATCTGGCTCGCGGGCGGGCTGCTTGCGGCGGGACCCATTCCTGCCTTCGGGCGCGCGGTCAGCCAGTCGGCCGTGCTGCGATATCTGGACCACTACCTGCCGCCGGCGGCGGACGTCATCGGCCAGGTCGGGGGCATCCTCGACAGCTCCGGTCTGCCGGCCGTATTCGTGGGCCTCGAGCCCATCCCGCTTGCGCCCGTGGACACCCCCACCTCCGTGCAGGCGCAGAAGATCGCGGCTGCCGCAATCCTCAGCACCGGGCGCGTGGTGAGCCAGGCGTGCACGGCGGAGGTCACCGGTACAGGCGTGATCATCGCGCCGCACTACATGGTCACCAACGCGCACGTAGTGGCTGGAGCGACGCTTACGGAGGTGAACCTCGGCTCCAAGACGTACACCGCCACGACGGTGGCGTTCGACCCCAAACTCGA
>JANYAA010000050.1 GCA_025355255.1 Chloroflexota bacterium
CAACTACCTCTCGTTCCTCATCGCCGGCGGTCAGGACGACCAGCGGCTCCGCATCGAGCTGCTCGCGAGGCCCCAAAGCCTGGCAGCCCACGCTCCCGGCATTGGAGCGATTTCGGGCGCCATCACCGGCGCGGCGGGTGCGGTCACGGCTGGACCCCAACACCGCTCAGTGACCTTCGAGACCGGACGCGACGACGACCGCTTCCGCCAGGTGGTCTGGGATGTCCGCGACCTGCAGGGCCAGATCGGCTCGGTTCGGCTGGTGGACAGCTCGCCCGACGGCCATCTGGACATCGCGGACCTCCACTGCTCCATGGAGCGCCCGCAGCCGTTTGTCCCGCCAATCTGGGGCTGGGCCGACATCCACGCCCATCCGATGGCCAACATTGGCTTCGGCGGGCAGCTGATCTACGGCGAGGTCGGGGGCACGCTCGCGGATCTCGGCCATTGCACCGCCCAGCATGGCGTGGGGGGCACCTTCATGGGCACGAACGCGCTTGTCATGATCCTGCCGGTCCTCGACGCCATGATCCCGGAGCAGGGGGCGGACTCCGGCGGCGTGGGCCATCTCACCGGCGGCTGGCCGGAGTTTGACGGCTGGCCGCGCCACAGCTCCACGATCCACCAGACGATGCACTGGGAGTGGGTCCGCCGCGCGTTTGACGGGGGGCAGCGGCTGCTGGTCGCCCTGGTGGTGAACGCCGAGGCGCTGGCCGACATGTTTCCGGGACCGCATCCGGGCGGCGACGAGGCCACAACCACGGAGCAGATCCGGCTCTGGACGGCCACGATCCCGGCCTGGGCGGAGGTTGCCCTGACCCCGGCAGACGCCCGCAGGATCATCGGCGAGGACAGGCTCGCCATCGTGCTTGGCCTTGAGGTGGACCGAGCCCTTGGCCTCTGGGGGAACTGGGACCAGCTGAACCTCAGCCCGGAGGCCGCCCGGCCGCTCATCCGGCAGCGGATCGCCGCCCTACGCGATCTGGGCATCAGGCAGCTCAACCCCATCCACCTCGCCGATAACGTCTTTGGCGGTAGCGCCGTCTACAAGGACGACTTCAACGCTACCGAGTACAAGCTGCACCACAGCTTCTTGCAGGTTGAGGGCCAGCCCGACCATGCGCCGGAGGACGAGATTGCCTTCCGTCTCAACGACACGTTCGAGGATTGGTTCACCCAGCTGACGACGACCGGCGTCTTGGACACGGCCGGCGTCACCCCGCTGTTCCCGGACTACGGGACGATCGCCCCCGGGCACGGCCACCGCAACCGCGCGGGTCTCACACCCATCGGCGTGGTGGCGATGGAGGAGCTTCGGGCGGCGGGGATGATCATCGACATCGACCACATGTCCGAGCACTCCACGCACGACGCCCTGGAGCACCTTGTGCCGGTGGACTATCCCGTGGTTTCCGGCCACGCGACCTTCCGGGCCACGGCGCCGCGCCGCCGCTGGGGCGATGATGAGCATCCGCGCAACGGCGGCGAACCGCCGCACACGTACGCGCCGTTTGAGCGTGCCGACACCGAGTACTGGCCCCACGAGAGCGAGAAGACCGCCGCGGTCCTCGCCCAGATCGCGGCACTCCGCGGCGTCATCGCCCCCATCACCGGCGGGATGGCGGACCGCCTCACCGATCCGAGCGGCCAGATCGCCAACGACAGCTCGGGTTCATCCAAGACCTGGGCGCAGGAGTTCCTGTATGCCCGGCGGGGCATGGGCAACCGGGGCATTGCCCTTGGCACCGACGCCGTGGCCCTGCTGGCCCAGCCGGGCGCGCGCTTTGGACCGCAGGCGTCCTGGGGGCTGAAGCTCGAGCCCGACAGCGTGTCCGAGCGTCGCTGGCAGGCCGACCGCCAAAGCAACGGAGTCACCTACGCCGATCCCATCCGTGACTATCGCGCCCACCGGTTCGCAAACACCGATGTCTACGACATGGAGGAGCGCGATATCTGGGAGGCCACCGCCATTGTCAAGGCCGGGCTCAACCCCTGGCATCCGGACCAGCAGCCCGACGGCCCGGGCATCTTCAATCGCACCGCGATGGTGCAGAACAAGATCAACAACATTGCCAAGGGCCTGCTGGCTACGTCGGAGACCCAATTGGAGAACCCGGTCCTGTTTGGCGGCGACACCTATGCCGAGCAGCGGGCGGCCTTCCTGGTGGCCCAGAACCCGCAGTCGGCAAGCCCCATCACCTATGACATCCCAACCCTGCCGGACACGGAGCCGCAGCGCGTGCGCGAGCTGTTCCCGCGGATCTGGCGGATCTGGCAGACATGGGCGCGCATGGAATCCCAGATGCCCGGGGTCCCCAACAACGAGCCGCTCACGCGTTCCATTGCTGGGCGCCGCGACTTCGACATCAATATCGATGGCGTTGCGCACTACGGGATGTTCACGGACTTCCTGCAGGACCTCGCCAACGTGGGGCTCGCGATTGACGACCGGTCGGTGATCTTCCAGTCCGCGCAGGACTACATCGAGGTCTGGGAGCGCTGCGAGCACGTGCGGACGCATCCGAACTCGGAAGTTGCTGGCCCAGCCGGATTCCGGCCGCCACTGCCTGGGCCGGCCGCCGGGTAGCATCAGGGGGGGCGAAACCCCGCTATTGAGGCCATCGTGACTGACAGCGCCCTGCCCGTCCTCCGCGTGCACGCGACGACGGACGAGGTGTCGGCAGCGGCGGCTTCGCTGATTGCCGACGGGCTTGCCGCGGCGATCGCGGCGCGCGGCATCGCCCACTGGTCCACCACCGGCGGGTCCGCGGCGGCTGGGATGTACCACGCGCTGCTGGCACCGGAGGTGCTGTCGCGTGTGGACTGGCCCCGCGTCCGCGTCTGGTGGGGTGACGACCGCTTCGCCCCCGCGGGCGATCCCCTCTCCAACGTGACAGCGTTCTACGACGTGCTGCGCCCGGGTGGCGTGGCCGTGCTGCCGATTGACCCCGCGCATGTCCACCCCATTCCGGTTGCGGAGATGCTCTCACGCGGGCTTGGACCGGCCGAAGCGGCAACCGCCTACGCGGAGCTGCTCCAGGAGTTGGGGCCGTGGTCCGCGGGCCAGACGGGCGACGCGACGCCCGCGTTCGACGTCTTTGTTGTAGGCGTGGGCCCAGACGGGCACCTGCTCTCGGTCTTCCCGGGGTCGGCCGTGTGGGACGCGACCGCGCTGGTCACATCTGTGCCGGCGCCCACCCACATCGAGCCCCACGTCCCGCGCGTCACGATGCACCCGCGTGTGCTGGCGGCGGCGCGCTCGGTGCTGGTGGTGGCCAGCGGAGCCTCCAAGGCAGATCGGCTGGGTGAGGCTTGGACAGTGCCCGACGGGTCGGTCCGCGAGGTGCCGGTGCGCGCAGCGATGCTCCCCACCGCCACGTGGCTGCTGGACAAGGCCGCCGCGGCCAAGATCCCGCGCTGAAGCGCAAGGGCGCGCGCCACGCCGCGCACCACAGCCATGCCCCGGAGCTCGTCGCCCGCGTGAGCGGCTTCCTTCGGCCTGAGTTCGGCGCACACTGCACACATGCCCATCGTTCCACTGCTCATCGTTGGCTTTGTGGCGGGAATGGTCTCGGGCGCCATCAACGGCGGCCCGGCGACCGGCTATCTCGCGTCCATCGTCGTGGGCATTGTGGGCGCGCTCGTTGGCGGCCTGCTCAACGGTGTGCTGGGCTTCGGCAGCCCCGGCGACCTTGTCAGCGGGCTGGTCGTCGCGCTGATTGGCTCGGTCATGGTGCGGCTGGGGATGCGGGCATTCTCAAAACCCTTGGCCTGACGCGAGTCGCGTCCAAAACGCAACCTTCGGCGCGGATCGCGGGCGTGGGCCCAGGGCTACCATCGGGGCCATGACTGAGCCCGCCACGGATGCCCATCGTTACTCCCCCGGCCTTGAAGGCGTCATCGCCGGCGAAACCGCGCTCTCCTTCATCGACGGCGAAGCGGGCCGGCTGCTGTATCGGGGCTACCCCATCGGCGAGCTGGTCAAGAGCGGGTCCTACGCCGCGGTGGCGGAGCTGCTCTGGACGGGCGAGTGGCACGCCGACGCGCAGCTGCCATGCCTGTCGGTGTCGCCTGCGGTGCTCACCGCGCTGCGCGCCCTGCCGCGCTCGGCCAAGCCGATGGACGCGCTGCGGACTGCTGTGGCGATCTGGGGTGCGGAGAACAACCCGTCCTGGCCGGCCACCGCAGACCAGGCACGGGCGCTGACCGCGTCGTCGCCGTCGGCCCTCGCAGCGTTTGCGCGGATCCGGCAGGGGCTGGAGCCCATCGCTCCCGATCCCTCGCTGGACCTTGTGGCGGGCTTCCTGTACCAGATCACCGGCGTGGCGCCGGACGAGGAGTCCGCTCGGGCGCTCGACGCGTATTTCATCGTCGGCGCGGAGCACGGCTTCAATGCATCCACCTTCACGTGCCGCGTGATCACGTCTACGCGCGCGGACATCGCCTCGGCGGTGGGCGGGGCAATCGGCGCCATGAAGGGGCCGCTCCACGGCGGCGCGCCGTCCGAGGTTGTGGAGCAGATCCACGAGGTCGGCACGCCTGAGCACGCCGAGGCCTGGGTGCGCGAGGCGATCGACAATAAGACGCGGCTCATGGGCTTTGGGCATCGTGTGTACCGCGCGTACGACCCGCGGGCCGCGGCGCTGCGCGAGGTGGCTGAGTCCATGACCCGGCGCCCGGACTGGCTGGAGCTGGCGATCGCGGTGGAGGACACCGCCCTGCGCGTGCTGGCCGAGAAGTACCCGGACCGGCCGCTGAAGACCAACGTGGAGTTCTACGCGGCACCCGTGCTGATGGGCGTGGGGCTGACGCCCGATCTCTTCCCGGCGACGTTTGCGCTGGCCCGCCACGCGGGCTGGACGGCGCACGCGATTGAGCAGGGCGGCGCGAACCGCCTCATCCGCCCGGATGTGATCTACACGGGACCCGCCGAGCGGCATCTGCCGAGCGCGTAGGTTCGTCGCGCCGGGCTGCGCCCTTGAGTCGCCACAGACTCAGATGGGCGCGCTTCACGCGGCGTTCGAACCGCGAACGCGCGATCCGAGGGGCGAACTCGGCGTGCGCGGTCCCGTCTTGAACCGGGTGTGACTCAGGGCTCCGCTAGCTCGCTCACGGCAGGCACGGCCTCGCGCGCCGCGGCCGCATCCCGGGCGTCCCGCGCATCTCGCGCGTCGCCGCGTCGCTGCCGCCAGATCGTGAACGCGCCCGCCAGGAACACCACGGACCCTAGGAGGAACGGCCCGTCCACGCCGGCCACCGCCGCCAGGGCAGACCCAGTCGCAGGCCCGATGATCCCCGCGATGTACAGCGGCAAATAGACAAGGTTGAGCGTTGCGGATCGGCGCTCCGGCGGCACCTCCGTCGCCAGCATCGAGAAGACCATCGCGGACGTCGTTGCCACGGCCAGCCCCAGCAGGACCGAGGCGCCCGCCATCGCGGCCACCCCGGGCATGAAGGGCAGCATCAGGCTCGCCAGCGCACCCAGCGACAGTGACCCGATCAGCACCGGCCGGTACCCGAACCTGTCCCCCAGCCCGCCTGCCAGCGGCGACACCAGCGCCCCCACCAGCGACCCCACCCCAATCACGATGGCGATGGACGTGGCCAGACCCGCGCCGGATCCAACGACGCGCTCCACAAGCAGCGGCGTGAACGGGCGCGACACCTGGTTCGCCAGAAACACCACGCCGTAGACCAGGAACAGGCGCCGGACATCGCGGTCGCGCAGCACGCCGGACATCGCCTTGCGCGCCAGGGCAAACACGGAGCCCACCGGAATGACCTCCGGGCGCACCTCGCGCGTGCCGAAGCCCACGAGCAGCGCCGTGCCAATCGAGAACGCCGCGGACAGCAGGTAGACCGAAGCTATGGACCAGCCGAAGCCGTCAATCAGTCCGCCCGCCAGCACCGGGCCAAGCGCAAAGCCGATGGGGCTGCCAGCGCCAAAGATGGCGATGACCGTGGCCAGGCGCTTGCGCGGCGTCACGTCCCGAATGCCGGCCAGCATGACGCCGGTGTTGCCCAACTGGAAGCCGATGAGCAGCATGGCGATGGCCATCTGCCACGGCACCTGCGCCGCGGCCGCCAGTCCAAACACGCAGGCTTCAACCAGCGCGCTGCGGACGATGACCGCCTTGCGGCTGACCTTGTCCGCCCAGACGCCCCAGAGCGGGACCAGCGGCAGACCGAGCACAAACACCAGCGATGAGAAGAGGCCCACGAAGGCGAGCCGATCCGCTTGGGGCATGCCCAACTCACGCAGGTGCGCAGGCATGAGCGCGAACACCTGCGACATGCCCATGCTCTCGACAAGCTGGGTCAGCCAGTAGGCGGCGACGATGCGGTGCCAATCGTTGGCGGCTGGGCGGGCTGCGAGTGTGGCGGCGGGAGAACTCACCGCGGAACCCTACCGCAGGTGCCCGCCGCTCGGCTGGCGCGGCAACGCGTCGACTACGCCGTCGCGTTCGCCTTCGCCTCGCCGTAGACGGCGAGGGCCCTCGCCCGCGCCTCCGCGTGGTCCACGATGGGCGCCGGATAGTCAATGCCGATACGGCAGCCGGCCGCTGCCTGCTCCGCCGCAGACATGAGCCACGGGTCGTGGATGCGCCCGGTCGCGACGCCGCGCAGCTCCGGGACCCAGCGGCGGACGTAGTCGCCCTCGGGATCATGGCGCTGGCCCTGGAGCACGGGGTTGAACACGCGGAAGTACGGCTGCGGATCCGTGCCGGTTGAGGCGGTCCACTGCCAGCCGCCGTTGTTCGAGGCGAGATCGCCATCGGTGAGGTGCGCCATGAAGTGGGCCTCGCCGAGGTGACGGTCCAGCAGCAGATGCTTGGTGAGAAAGCTTGCGGCGATCATCCGGGCCCGGTTGTGCATGAACCCGGTGGCGAGCAGTTGGCGCATGGCGGCGTCCACCACCGGGTAGCCGGTTTGGCCCTCTTGCCACGCCTGCAGTGCGGCCGGGTCGTCGCGGACAGGGAGGTCCCGAAACGCGGGTTGGTACGCCTCCGTGGCAACCCTCGGGTGGTGCCACATGATGTGGGCGTAGAACTCGCGCCAGGCCACTTCGGAGACGAAGACGCGGCGGCCGTCGCCGTCACCCTCCGCCCGGGCCACGACCTCAAGGGGTGAGACCAGCCCGAAGCGCAGATCCTGGCTCAGGCGCGAGGTGCGCGCGAGGTCCAGACGATCGCGGTTGGCGGCGTAGTCGCCCACGGGATCGCCATCGCCTGCCCCGATCCACGCGGCGAGGCGGGCGCGCGCCGCCGGTTCGCCCGGTGTCGGCATGAGGGCCCGGTCCGCGGTGGGCGGCGCCACGTCCGGAATGGGATCGGCCGGTCGGCCATCACCCGGGATCGCCGCCGGCGCCGTGAGCAGCGCCCGGCGCGGGGCGGCGTCCCAAGCGCGCTTAAACCCGCCGAACACGCTGAACGGACGATCGTCCTTGTTCGCCAGCGCGTCTGGCTCGTGGACGTAGAGGCCAGTCCGCGCGTGGAACCCGGTGCTGCGCGCGGTTAGCGCATCTTCGACAGCCCGGTCGCGGCGTCGCCCATACGGCGTGGCGTCCCGGGTGACGAAAACATCGGCGGCGCCAGTCTCGGCGGCAAGCGCCGGGATGACGTCGGCGGGCTTGCCATGGAGGACGCGCAGACCGGCGCCGCGCGCTTGGAGTTCCCCCGCCAGCGCCGCCACGCTCTCGCGCATGAACCAGACGCGGTTTGGCGCGGGCCACTTGCCCCCCAGCAGCGCCTCGTCAAACACGAACACCGGGATCACCACATCGGCTTCCGCCAGGGCGGCGGTCAGCGCGGGATGATCGTGGACGCGGAGGTCGCGGCGAAACCAGACAATCGCTGTGCTGCTCATGCCTATATCTTCGCGCGTCGGGCGCCTGCGGACGGGTAGCCGCGTGCGTCACACTCCAGCAATGAGCATTCTCCTTCTCCTTGTGGGCGTTGGCGTGATCGTTGTGGTGATCGTGGTGGTCGCGGTGATGGCCGTGATGAACCGGTAGTTCCGTGTCGGCCACGTTAAACCCTGCCGAGATCCGCCTTCCCGCGCCTTGTCTTGTGGTGCTCGTGGGCGCCGCGGGCTCGGGCAAGTCCACGTTTGCCGCAGGCTGGTTCACGCCCGACGAGATCCTCTCGTCCGACGCCTACCGCGCCTCGATCACCGGGGATGCAGCCAACCAAGGCGCCACCCGAGCCGCGTTTGGCGCACTTCACACGGTACTCGCGCGGCGGCTCCGCGAGCGACGCACGGCGGTCGTAGACGCCACCAGCGTCACCGCCCGGGCCCGCCTTGCGCTGCTCGCCAGGGCACGTGACGCTGGGGTCCCGGCGATCGCCATCGTGCTGGACCTGCCGGCGGCGGTTGTCCTCGCGCGCAACAGCGGACGGGCCGAACGCGTGGTGCCGACCCGGGTGGTGGAGCGCCATCTCGGGGAGCTGCGGCGGTCGCTGGCAGGTGGCGGCGCGGCCCTCGCCGACGAAGGATTCTCCAATGTCATCCGCTTCACCGACCCGACGGCGCTTGACGGGGCGCGCGTCATCCGCGGCTGAGCCGACCATCGCCGGGGCGCAACCCGGCCGGGACTCACGGTCACGGATATCGCCTTGGGACCCAAGGCCGCCCGCCCGCCGCGGCCCTTTCGGGACTCACCGTCACGGACGTCGCCCTGCAGACCCGCGACTTCGCCGTTCGCCGCCCAATCGGGACTCGCAGACCCGCATGGCGAGCTAACGTCGACGCCTACGGCGCAAAACGTGACCGGCAGTCCCGATCCAGCGGTTGGAGCGCGCAATCCGACGACGCCAGGTTGAGAAAGGTGGCCGGCAGTCCCGCCTTAGCCTTCGGCGTCCAGACGTAGACGACCAAACGGCTTTGCCCGGAGCTCCACCCAGACGCCGTTCTGCATGTAGACGTCGTCACGGCAGATATCGAGCGCCTCCTGCTCCGAAGCCGCGCGGATGATCAGCACTGACTCGGAGACATCCGCAAACGCCCCAACCTCAACGATGACGCCGGCAGCCTTCAGCTCAGCGGCGCGGGCAAGGTGGCGGGCGCGAAACGGCTGACGAGTCTCGGCCGCGTCGGGGGCATAGGTTGCCTTCACAAGCCAGACCATCTCAAGTGCGTGCGCGGGTGTTTCGGCCAAGTGAGGCTCCTAACGTGTGAACGCGTTCAGACTGCGGCGGTGCCAAGCGAGATCAGCACGATCGCGGCCGCCGTGAGCGCAATGCCGATCACGTGGCTCCGGGTGAGCCGCTCACGCAAGAGCGCAATCGCCAATACCACCGTGGTAACAGGGTAAAGCGATGACAGCACGGAGGCGACTGCAAGCGCGCCAGTCTGGGCCGCGATGATGAAGGACGCGTTGCCGGCCATGTCCAGCAGGCCCACGCCCGCGAGCTTTGCGACATCCGCGCGGTGCATCCGCCACGGCTGCCGCCAGACGGCGATGAGCCCCACGAGCACGACCGCCTGCACGAGGCGTACCACCACCAGCGGACCGAAGGCGCCAGCCGATGACAGGTTGCCGACGGTCACGTTGAAGAGGCCGATGGCCGTCCCGGCCAGCAACCCCCACTTCGCCCCCGTGGGCCGGTCGTCATGACCCGGTGAGCGCGTCACGAGCACCACGGCCGCCAGCGCCACCACGATGCCCACAACCGTGGCCGCGTGGGGGACGCCGTCGCGCAGGAACCCGACGCACACCGGGATCACCGCGGCCAGGACACCCGTGACCGGCGCAACCACGCCCATCCGCCCAACCGCCAGCCCGCGGTAAAGCGAGGTCATCCCCACCACGCCGCAGCCGCCCGCAATCAGGGCGACGGCCAGATCGCGTCCCTGCGGCACCGGCTCGCCCCGGAGGATCGCGCAGGCAAGCGCAGCAGCCATGCCGGCGGCCTGTGCCACAGCAACCACGCCGAGCAGCGGGACGCGGCGAGCCATCAGCCCGCCGCCAAAGTCGCCCGCGCCCCACGTGAGCGCGGAGAGCAGCCCCAGGATGATGACGGCGTTGCCGGCTCCGAGATCAGGCACCGGCTGCCCCGGCGTCAACAGCCGTCGGTCCCGCCAGCTCGATCACCATGTCGGCGGTGCCGTCATACCGGTCAGACGTGGTGAGGTAGATGACCTGGAAGTCCGCCGAGATGCGGCGCAGCAGCTCGAGCG